>JACNJI010000112.1 GCA_014382645.1 Verrucomicrobiota bacterium
AACATGCGAGCCCCCGGCATGACCATGATGCGGATGCCCGTGTTTTGTTGGATGACTCTTATCGTAAGTTTTCTCATCATCCTCGCCTTTCCTGCTATCACCATCGCCTTGGTTGAGTTGATGTTCGACCGCAACTACGGCACTAATTTCTACGATTTTCTGGAAGGCGGGAAACCACATCTTTGGCAACATCTTTTCTGGATCTTCGGGCATCCTGAAGTGTACATCTTGATATTGCCCGCTATGGGCATCGTTTCAGAAGTAGTCCCCACCTTTTCTCGCAAGCCACTTTTCGGCTACGGGTTGGTGGTGTTCTCAGGAGCAATCATCGGCTTCATGGGTTTCGCCGTATGGAGTCACCACATGTTCACTACCGGTATGGGAATCGTGGCCACCTCCGCTTTCTCCATGCTGACGATGTTGATAGCCATTCCCACGGGAGTTAAGATTTTCAACTGGATTGGCACCATGTGGGGAGGCAAGATACGCTTCGACACGCCTATGTTGTTCGCCCTCGGCTTCATCACGATGTTCATGGTCGGGGGTTTCACTGGCATCATGCACTCCTCCGTGCCTGTAGACATGCAGCAACAAGACACCTACTTCGTGGTTGCACACTTCCACTATGTTTTAATCGGCGGTGCTCTCTTCGGTCTATTTTGCGGTTTCTACTTCTGGTTGCCCAAGATAACGGGACGCATGTTAAACGAAAAAATGGGGAAGGTTGTCTTCACCCTAATGTTCATCGGTTTCAACACAACTTTCTTCCCCATGCATTACCTTGGGATGATAGGACAACCTCGTCGTACCCATTCATACAATGCGGGACATGGCTTCGAGATGTGGAACCAGATTGCGACTGTCGGGGCATTCATTCTTGGAATAGGAATTTTACTGGGAGTCATTCAATTCATGAGATCGTTTAGAGACAAGAGCCTCAAGCCGGCGGGCAAAAACCCTTGGGATGCCCGAAGCCTGGAGTGGACTCTTTCTTCCCCGGTGAAGGAATACAACTTCGCTCGTACTCCAATTATCAAAGCCCGTGACCAAGCTTGGGAAAACAACTATGGTCCGCGCGACCTGCACTCGGAGAAGGAACCCCTCGACCACCATGGGGTTCACATGCCGGACCACTCATGGTATCCCCTGTTCACCGCCATAGGTTTTCTAGTACTCGTCATCGGCATGCTCTTTCATTCAAGCCTAGGGACGGACGGCGAAATAATACGCAACTACACCGTTGCGATAATTGGTGGTATCATCGCCATAACGAGCATGATCATGTGGTCACTCGAGGGACCCGGTGGCTACCATCTTTTTCCCGAGGAAGATGAGGAATAAACACCAGTAATCAATCATCTCTCAACTAACCTATATTTAGATTTCCTTACCCGACCTAAGACCATGAGCGAAGCATCCGCAGCGCACGCCGGCGAACATCACGAACCCTACACCAGCACGGGCATACCGACCAAGAAAGTGCTCATGTGGGCCTTTCTCGGATCGGACTGCATGTTTTTCGGCACCCTTATTTCCACGCACTTGATCTATCGCAAGATCTCTGCCACCGTCGGAACCAACTACCTCGACATTCGCGATATCTTCGACATTGAGCTAACTTCCTTCAGTACGTTTATCCTGCTGGCTAGCTCTTTGTTCATGGCACTAGCCGTTTCCGCCATCCACAAAGGCAACCTCAAGAGCACCCGTTGGATGCTGTTGGGAACAATTATATTCGGCGGAATTTTCCTCGCATGCCAAGTATATGAATTTACTCACTTCGCCTATGCTCCCGGAAACGAATTGACCCTCTCCAGCTACCGAGGCGCCCCTCATGTCTTCGGATCCACCTTCTTTGTTTTGACCGGAACCCACGGCACCCACGTCGCCATAGGTGTTTTCTGGTTGCTGGGATGGCTTGCGTACTCTTTCACCGGAAAGATGAGTACCGCCGACGCAATGGACATCGAATGCTGCGGTCTCTACTGGCACTTCGTCGATATCGTATGGATCATCATTTTCCCAGTAGTCTATCTTATGGAATACGCCTTATAGCGGACTGCCCAAAAATTAATTTCCTTAAGCGGAGTAAAACATCATGAGCGGACACGGAGAAGACCCAGTCGAAGAGGAAAGCAAACGCTTCTTCACCTTTTTCAATCTTTCCATGGCTCTTGTAGCCATAACGGGCATCGAGATTGTCATAATCTACGTTCAAGCCTTCGAGAGCACCACGATAATCGGCGTCCTCTTCACCACCTCCATCGTTAAGTTCTTTGGCGTTGTCTATTGGTTCATGCACTTAAAATGGGACAAGGTGCTGAACACCGTGCTCTTTCTTATGGGTTTGGTAATCGCACTCGGCACCTATTTTGCGGTCGTTAACATGGCTGACGACACGCCAATTATCGATAGCTTCAAAGTCACAGCAGTAGAAAATATTTGGAAAGCCAAAACCCACTACGAGGCCGGAGCCTATTTGAAACACGAGGACGCTTACTACAAGGCAGGTGCCGCCCACACCTCGGAAGAGGTTTTTGACGCGGATAAGTGGGGAAGGGTCGAGGGCGTTCCTCATCACATAAGCTGGAAGATAGAAAAAGCAGACACGATCGAAATCAACTCCAAGACTCCCGATAATCCATTTTACCACCGACACCAACCGGAGGAATCCGACAATGTGGAAGGTTCGATCATCGGTATACTCGCTAAAGTTTCGACTAAGGCAGATTTCCGCATCAAGGCTCGATCCGAAGCGAATTGGAGTGAGCAAGTCAAAGAGGAAGAGTGAACGACAGGCTGAACCCTGCCAAAACCTCCACTCCGGCAAGTCAGCTCATAGACGCTCATTAGCCTTACGGGTTCTCCCAAGGGAGAGGTTCCCCACATGCTAAATTCCTCTCCTGTAACTCTTCTGCATTGGCACACCGAACCCGCCTTGGTGGGTGGTCTGCTGTTCACCGCATGGTGCTATGCTTTAATCGTAGGACCTTTCAGGGAACAAATTGCCCCCGGTATGCCTTTCCCCAAGAAGCAGGCATGGTGGTTTGCCTCCGGAATCATCAGTTTCTATTTGGCGGTGGGTTCTCCGCTGGATCCCTTGGGCGAAAACTATCTCTTTTTCGCCCACATGATCCAGCACAACATCCTGATGTACGTAAGTCCCCTCTTCTTGCTCTTTGGCATACCTGGGCAATTATGGGACGAGCTGTTTATAAGGCGACCCGATATCAAAGCCCTTTGCCGCCTATTGTTTAATCCCATCGTAGCGGGTTTAGGCTTTACGCTCGTCTTTTCCTTTTGGCATTTCGGGACTTTCTATGAAGCCGCCATCCGGAACAAAACACTCCATATGGCGGAACACTTGTCGATGTTCCTTACCTCATTCGCCATGTGGTGGCCTATCGCCAGTTCATCCAAGCAACTTCCACCGATCCGGTATGGTCCACAGATGCTTTTCATTCTGGCGCTGATGCTCGGACAAACCCCCATATTCGCGACACTCACCTTCTCCCAGGAAGTTCTTTACGATACCTATTTTTATGCCGAGCGCATCATCGACATAACTCCGCTCGAAGATCAGAGATCGGGTGGCGTTGTGATGAAGATTGCAAACTTGATCGTCTCCGTGAGCGTTTTGGGATCTATTTTTTACCGATGGTCAAAAGAGCGCTAAAGGCTTGATGCTAGATTGCTGCGAAGAAGCCAACCGACGCACTTGGAGACCAAACACTTCAACACTCCAAGAAAGAATTCTCAAATCGGTTTGCCAGTTTGAAACCGAAAGGCTATCGAAAAGCACAACAACCGAATGAAAGAAGCACAAGAAGCAGTCTTTGCCTTGGAAGATGGCAGCGTATTCCGAGGAAAAGCCTTTGGCGGCAAAACCACCGTAGTGGGCGAAGCCGTATTTAACACCAGTATGACGGGGTATCAAGAAATCCTCACAGACCCATCGTACTATGGACAAGTCGTCACGATGACGGCACCCCAGATCGGCAACTATGGCATCATCCCCGGAGACGAGGAATCAGACGGCCCAAAAGCAGCAGGCTTCGTCGTTCGTGAGTTGAGCACCATAGTGAGCAACTGGCGGGCAACCTCCAACCTGCATGATTTTCTCGCCGAGCACGGCATCCCGGGAATCGAAGGCGTGGACACTCGCGCCATTGCAAAACGCATACGAGTCAAGGGGGCACTAAAAAGTTGCCTAAGTACGGAAGGCCTTTCGGATGAGGAGGCACTCGCCAAGGCAAACGAATGGTCGGGCCTAGTGGGGATCGACTACGTCAAGGAAGTTACCTGTGCCGAAACCTACGAATGGGACCCTGAGTCCACTAAGAGCAATAGCTTTACCCTTGCGGGGACGAACCTAAGCAAGGACATCGCGAACAATACGAAATACCGTGTGGTCGCCTTCGACTTCGGGGCAAAATGGTCTATCTTTCGCAACCTTCGAAGACATGGCTTCGAAGTTCACGTATTGCCGGCAGATTCAACGGCAAAGGAAGCCCGGGCACTTAACCCGGATGCCATTTTCCTTTCCAATGGACCGGGCGACCCTTCCGCCGTCACCTATGCCCACGATTCCGTTCGTGATCTCTTGCCCGACTTCCCCGTATTCGGGATTTGTCTAGGTCACCAAATTATTTCTCACGCTCTAGGGGCTAATACCTACAAGTTGAAATTCGGGCACAGAGGAGGGAATCAACCCGTTCAAAATGTGGAGCAGGGTCGTGTAGCGATCACAGCTCAGAATCACGGTTTTGCATCCAGTGCCGAGGAACTCGAAAGCTGTGGGGCAGTGGTCACGGAATACAACCTAAATGACGAAACCGTGTCCGGCCTCCGCCATAAGGATCTTCCGGTTTTTTCCGTCCAATACCATCCTGAGGGAGCTCCCGGGCCAAATGATGCGAACGCCCTTTTCCAAGCCTTTCACGACCTCATAACCGAGGCAAAGAAACGCCGGCAAGGGTAACGATCTTTTCTCAACCATGGGAGACGCCGTAAAGATCGCACCGTCGACCTCCGTCCTTGTCTCCGACGTCGCCTTCGAAAAACACATCACCGGATTCGGCCATCCTGAACAACCAGACCGCAATAAAGCGGTCCTCAAAGCGCTCGACAACGCCGGCATCTCCGAAAAGTTCAGCAAAGTGGACCCACGACCCTGCGAGGATGCCGACATCCTGCGTTGCCACTCGGGGAAATACCTCAACACCGTAAAAGCCGACATCACCTCGGGAAAGAATCAGCTCAGTACAGGCGACACCAACATTTGCCCCGCCTCTCTAGACATTGGTCGCCTCGCAGCAGGCGCAGTCCTCGCAGCGGTAGACGAAGTCCTTGCAGGCAAAGCCTCCAATGCCTTCTGCGTCGTCCGACCACCTGGACACCACGCCACTCCCGATAAAGGCATGGGCTTCTGTCTCTTCAACAACATCGCCATCGCAGCTCGTTACGCCCAAAAAAAATACGGCATAGGTAAAATTCTCATCGTTGATTGGGACGTGCATCACGGCAACGGAACCCAAGACGTATTCTACGAGGACGAAACCGTTTTTTTCTTTAGCACTCACCAATCCCCGTGGTACCCCGGCACGGGCGAACGGGAAGAAACAGGCAAGGGGAAAGGACTGGGTTCCACTCTCAACCGCCCCTGCCCCGCAGGATCAGGTCGCGACAAAATAGTGGAAAATGCTTTCGGCCAGGATCTCATAACAGTAATGAACAAGTTTCGACCCGAACTCATTCTCGTTTCAGCAGGATTTGATTCTCGAATTGGTGACCCACTCGGACAATTCCGTCTTACCGACAAGGACTTCACCTCACTTACCGGAATCGTTCTCGATTTCGCCAAGGAATACGCCAATGATAAAATCGTCTCTGTTTTGGAAGGCGGATACGACCTCGACGGATTGGGCAAAGCCTCAGTAAGCCACGCTCGGAAGCTTTTAAACATCTAATTCAACAGGCATTATAAAATTCGCTCCAAATTATAATAGCTAAGAAAACCGTCAGGGTGTAAAATACATGGAAATTAAACATAAAATCCCACGAAGTTCTTAAGGAATCCATGGAAAACATTGGCGTAAAGGCGATTGCATCCGACATGAACCTTTCCTCCTCCCTTCTCTACAAGTGGTGTCAACCCAACAACGAAGAAGATGAAAACGGAACCACCAATCCACTCGATCGTGTTGCCAAAATCTTCGAAGCCACGGGCGATGAACACCTTTTAGCTTGGATTTGCCAACAAGCAGACGGTTTTTTCTCGCCAAATCCTAAGGTAGGCGATGCCGCCGAGAACCTTTTTGCCAACACGCATCGGCTAGTGACCGAGTTTTCCGATCTTCTTCGTGAAGTCTCCCAGAGTTATGACAAAGATGGCGATATCTGCAAAGAGGATTCGCGGCGCATACGTCGTGAATGGGAAGAACTCAAAGGTGCGGGCGAATCTTTTGTCAAGGCGTGCGAGAAAGGTTTTTTTAAGATCGAAGAAAAAAGAGTGCTGTAAATTTGACGAGGATTATAATTTAGGTTAACCTATCTCATAATCCACTCGATTATAAATGGAAAACAAGAAAGGATTTGGGAAAAAGAGTACTTGCACCTTCGACATATAAACCAGAGCAATTGCCCGTAAAGGAAGGGTAGCAGCTCTAAATCCAATAGCCTTTAAGTTTGTCCAAAAAGCGCCGCTTACGCGGCGCTTTTTTTGTCATTAGATGAAAGGGTAACCTAACCGACCTTGACTCTTAATGTGGTGCTACATATTTTGGGCAATTCCACTACCCATTCCTTATAAGCCATGTTACGAGGCATCTCACCACTTCTTAGTCCCGACCTACTCGAAACCATGTATCGCATGGGACATCACGACGAAATCATTTTCGGTGATGCACATTTCCCAGGTGAAAGCTGCAACACGAAAATCATTAGAGCCGATGGGTTGCAAATTGACGATCTTCTCGAAGCCGTACTCCCGCTCTTCGTACTCGATCACGTCGTCGACAATCCCGTCATGATGATGGAACCTCTACCTGAAGATAAAGCCGACGCTAAAATTTCAGCCGACTATAAAAAGGTGCACGATGGTTACCACGAAATCGTACAGAAGCATTATCCCGACACCGCTCCCATCGCACAAGTAGGGAAATGGGATTTTTACGAGCAAACCAAAAAAGCTTTCGCCGTCGTCATGACCGGCGACACACGCATTTACGCGAACCTCATTTTGGCGAAGGGCGTTACTACTTGGTAAATGAAGTTTAAAGAGAAACACTTATTACTAAGTATATTTCTACTCTTTTGGTCTTTTGCTAGTTGCTTTGAACAGACAGCCGATATCTCTATCCCTAAAGGTTATGACTCCAATCAAATATCCTTTAAATACCCGAAGAACTGGGAAATTACCCAAGATTACTATACCCCTGCGGTTCATAATCTTTTCGTAGAAACTGCTGGCGACGCATTGGTTATCTTACAATCATATCAGTCAGACCTAGCTGAAGATCTGGAATCTTTCTCAAAAAGTTTTTCAGAAAGTTCACGGACAGATACTCCGGTTGGCGAAGCTTCATTGGGTCATGAATTTGAAAATATCCCAAAGGAAGGGGGATATGAATGGATACGGGAGCAATTCGAGATTTCCTTACTTGGCGTATCCGTTCCTCATAGGAGAATTTACGGAACCAAGAAAATTGCCGATCGACAAATTTTCCTCATTTTTCAAGTTGCAACTGAGGATTACTCAAAAGCAGAGCCTGGCTTTCGTTTAATTAGGGATACCCTAAGAGAATCCAAGACGAATTAGCGTCTATCCGCGGGATTTTCCTCCGGAAATATTGACCGTGGTTCCGTGCAGGTAGGAAGCACGATCGGAGGCAAGAAAAACAACTAAATCCGAAACCTCAGAAAGTTTTCCGCTTCGACCTAAGGGTATGGAAGATCCATCCTTGGAACGCAATTCCTCCACCGAGATTCCACGTGTGTATGCAAGAGATTCCTCATAGGTATCACTTCTCATGCTCGTGGCCTCCATGATTCCCGGGGCTACTCCCACGACTCGAATACCCTTGTTCCCTAGCTCCTTGGCCCACGAACGGGTAAGGTTTTGGTTGGCCGCCTTGGTCGCAGCATAAACGCTTTGGCCTTCACTTCCCTCCATGCCGGATTCGGAAGACATGTTGATTAGCACTCCGCCTTTTCCATCAGCCAACATAGCTCGAGCAGCTGCTTGGGCACAGAGAAACTGCCCCTTTACGTTGACGGCGAAAACCTTGTCCCAGATTTCCTCGGTCAGTTCCTCCTTGCCGGTGGGGTCAACGAGGAGACGGGGAACGTTAATGCCGGCATTGTTTACGAGGACGTCGAGACGCCCGAAACGCTCGACTGCGGTGGCCACCATATTCTCTACGTCAGCCTTGGAAGTAACGTCGCAGCGAACGAAAACAGCTTCACCGGAGCCAAGGGAAGAAATTTCCTCGATTGCCTGAGCTCCTTGTTCCTCGGCGAAGTCAGCCAGAATAACGTTGGCCCCGACTTCGGCGAAGCCCTTGGCTACTGCAAGACCGATTCCGCAAGCGCCACCCGTGATTGCTACGTTTTTTTCAGCTAGGTTTGTCCAGTTCATGCTACGAAGAGAGAAGTTGTACAAGGATGGTAGGTTTAAGAAAGGTCAAGCGGGTAAGGTTTATCGTAGCCTGTGTAGAGAGCTTGCTCGACCTCACGCGACCAAACCTCGCCGTTAGTTCTGAGAACTTGGGCGGCTAGTTCGAGTGCGGTTCGCACAGGTTTTTCGGCATTCTCTGCAGCGGCATCAAAAGCCGCAGCGGAAACCTCTACGTAGGGAATATCGGGCAGCTCGGTGAAGGCAAAAAATGAGCCGAATGGTTGCTCGCTCTCTACTTTTTCCATCATTACGGGAACGTGACGAAGACCGCACACACCCTTGACCATCCAGTCGAAGTCCACGGGTTTCTGAGCCTGCTGAACCATATCGTCGGAATGGGGCTCCGAAGTATTGGTCATGTGCCAAGGAACGTTGGAACCGCAAATTTGATGACGGGAAACATAATGAGCGTGCCGAGAGCCGATGGGGACGACCAGATCGCCATCTATAAAATTGACCGCTGCCGATCGCGCGAGACGCCCTTCGACTTTGCGGTAAAGGGCGGCGGCCTCTTCGCCGGTTGAAGCGATGAACACGTCGGTGTATGTGGAGGCTTCGGTCAATGAACGTAAGTTTCGATCGGATAAATCGTCTCCCGGGACATGGGCCTCCGTACCTCCCGGTAGGGCTTTCAGATAAGCGTCTACACGTTCTGGTTGCCCATCGAAGCCAAGAAGAGCGACGCGAGGTTCCTTGTCGAGACCTCGATGGCGACGAGGGTCGTTAGGACCGAGGTTGTGATGCATCGCCCCTATTTGGGCAGTGACCTCCTCGGCGATGGAAGCAAAACCGGGAGCATGCGCAACGCTCATAGGCAGAAGGAGGTCTGGGTCGGAAGCTCCTGCATAACTGTTGAGATTGCCCCCATCGGCAATGATTTCACAAGCTTGATCGTAGGTTGCCTGGGAAGCGTAATTCGTCCAGATCACCTCGGATTTACCAAATTCGGTGAGCTTGGAAATGATTTCCGGGTCGCTCCGGTCAATCAAGACGACGCGACTACCTCGACGACGGAGGTCACGAATGAGGGCGTACTCCTCCATATCGGCAAGCTTTCCGGGAGAACCTGTAATATAAACGACGGATGGAAGTTCGTCATCGGGAACGGCAGCCACGATGGTGAGGTTTATCATCGCCATGCGGGCAGTACCCGACAGATAGGCAACTGTGGCTCGGGGGGGCACTCCATAGCGAAACTCACCGTCCGAACCGATTGTGAACACATGCTTGTTGGTACCGTAGTTGCAAGCGAATGGCTCGGCATGAGCAAGTGAAACAAGGCTTATGTCCGGATGATGCCCAACCTTGTTGAAGAGATTCCCAAAGCCTTGTTGCTTCAAAAAGGCGGGAGCGGAACCCGGCACGGCGTTGAAAGCACGTAGGCCGCCGAGATGACGGTAGGAGTAACCAAGTGCGGCGAGAACACCATCGGAGGCCGGAGCAAATGTTGAAGGGTCGATCGGTTCGCTCGAATGGCCGGGCGTGACGACAACGAGATCCCCGGGAACAAAACCTGAATCCTCGGGAGCTTGCAGGACAAGCTGAAGGGTCTCATGTCCAAGAGCTATTTGATTCACACCGTGCGGCACCCGGGCATGAGCGTCGAACTGGCGGATGGCCTTGGCGTCGGAAGCGCAACGACAATTACCAAAACCGGCGAGGACAAAACCGTTGCCGTCGAAAGCGGAAGCGGGAAGCTCATCGGAAAGAAGTCGTATCTCGTTGGGGCCTGTAAGAAAAATACCCTGATGTTCTAGTCGGGCGTTTTCAAGTAGATCGGCGGCTCGTTCTTGTCTGGATGGCATTTTTATAAAAAGTTAAAATTCAAACCTGAGGAGGAGCATCGGAATAGAACAAGTCATCCAGACTATCCCACGCACCCGGAGCTCCGGGAAGAGATAATCGCCGGGTAGTCATTACATTCCCCATGTCGCGAAGGTCATCGCACCCGATTCCCTTGATATTATCACCAAGGGTTCGAGCATGAATAATGTACTTGGCGGTCATCTCGAGAAGATCCGTGCACATCTGAGCCCACTTTATATCCCATGGAGTAAGAAATACGTAACCATGATTTTCCATCAGAAAGGAATATGACGAATCTCACCGGAATGGCTACACCCCTTCCCGGTTGCGACGCACCAGTTCCCCGTTGGTCGGGTTGGTGGTGAGTTTGTGACCATCCAGAGGGACAATGCGTTCATGGATCGCATCAAGAATCCAGTTTGGTTGAGGGAAGAAATCTTCCTCCACCTCAGCTCCGGGAGTAATCCAGTTTCGGGACCCGACGACCACGGGCGGAGCGTCCAAGTAATCGAATGCGAGCTGGCTCAAGTTGTTAGCAATGTCCTGCATGACTGATCCTCGCTCACAAGCGTCGGAAGATAAAACGACCCTGCCCGTCCGCTTAACCGATTCCACCAATGGTTCGTAGTCGAGTGGATTGATGGAGCGACAATCAAAGACATCGCAACTCATGCCATAACGTTCCTGTAATTGGTCGGCGGCTTCGAGTGCTCGGTAGAGGGTGGCGCCAACGGTAATCATCGTAAGATCGGTGCCCGAACGACGCTTGGCGGGAGGCCCAATGGGTATCTCGTAGTAATCAGCGGGCACCTCGGGTTCGAAAAGTTCGCCAATGTCGTACAGCCGCTGACTCTCGAAGAAAATAACCGGATCGCTTCCGGCCAAGGCTGTATTCAAAAGCCCCTTGGCGTCATAAGGAGTGGAAGGGAAAACAACCTTCAGACCTGGAATATGACTTACGATGGCACACCAGTCCTGCGAATGCTGGGCACCATATTTGGAACCAACCGAAACCCGCAAAACCACGGGCATCTCGAGAATCCCCGCACTCATGCTCTGCCATTTGGCAAGCTGGTTAAAAATCTCGTCGCCCGCTCGGCCAATGAAATCGCAATACATCAACTCGATCAAGGCTCGGCCACCTTCCAGGGCGTAACCGACTGCAGTTCCCACGATCGCGGCTTCCGAAATAGGAGAGTTGAAAAGGCGGTGATAGGGCAAGGACTCGGTAAGACCGCGGTAACAAGCAAAGGCGCCACCCCAGTCCCGATTCTCTTCGCCATAGGCAATCAGAGTGGGATCATTTTCAAACCGATGAAGCACGGCCTCAAAAATGGCGTCGCGATATTGAAAGACCTTGTTTTTCGAGACAGGTTTACCGTCAACGACTCCCGCCCGCGACTTTTTGGCGAGGGCTTGGACGCGCGGGTTTTCGTCATGGGCAAGCAGTAGCTCAGGCTTTCGCGATTCATCATAGCTCTCGCAGCGACGATTGGAAAACATGAGCTCTCCGATTTTCTCTGATGGAATACGCGGAGACACCTCCAGATCCGTGGCAAGTCGGCAGACTTTAGCCATGGCCGTTCTCGTTTTCTCAATCAAGGCATCACGGGCCGCATCATCAAGTACGCCGACCCTTTTCAATTCGGCGGAAAAACTATCCAAAGGATCGACGGATTGCCACGCCTCGATCTCCTCCTTCATCCGGTAAGAGGATGCATCCGAGGGAGAGTGCCCGGAAAATCGATCGGTAATTGTCTCAAGGAGTACCGGACCGTCTCCCTTCTCCAACACCTCTCGCTTGCTCTTGATTGCATCGACAACCGCAAGCGGCTGTTAGCCCTCCACGCGCTCGGAGTTCATGGCACCCTGGCTCC
>JACNJI010000004.1 GCA_014382645.1 Verrucomicrobiota bacterium
TTTCATTAAAACATCAAAACGTTAAAACGCTAAGATGTCAAATTCTTTTGTGAACCGATGAGCTGTATCATGGAGTGTAGGCGGAGCCGTAATGGAATTGATACCAGCGGCTGGATATAACCTATTTTATGAGTTGGTCATATTTTGCATGGCTGCCAATCCAAAACCAGATGATAGTGTCGTCCTGCAAAACACCCAGTGCTCTGTAGGCGAGCCCCGCGCGAACCGACCAGTAGGATCCCACCTTCTTGAAGTGCAATGATGGGTGAAAAGGGTCGGCCTTAAGTATGGCAAAATTCTTATCTGCTATTTTCTGAACGTCTAGCGGTAATGCATGGTAGGCTGTCCAAAACCTTGCAGACGCGTGATGCTTCATAGTTCAGTGGTTTTTCCCTCTTTAAATTCCGCAATTGCTTCTGCGGCAAGAGAATCCAGCTTACCTGAGGCGACGTCCGATTCAAATTGTGCATTCCACTGGGCAGCATCGTGTTGCGCAAACCAAGTTCGAAAGCTGGTTAGCTCTTCCTTATTTAGTTTTTCGACTGCGCTCGCAATTTCTTCTACGGTGCTCATGTGGTAAAATATGTGTCAGAAATCTGAACCGTCAATTTTTCATTTTATATCGCCAAGGACTAGCGCGGCGGAAGCGCGGAGCGTGAAAGGAGTTGATAGCTGTGACTGGATGGCATTTCAATCACCGTAATGTGTCCACATCCGCAAGACCTTCGCGACCTTTTCTTTTTCGTAGACCTGATAGACCAGTCTATGCTGTATGTTGATCCGTCTGGAGTAAGTGCCTGATAGGTCCCCAACCAATGCTTCGTATTCTGGTGGTTTTCTGAATGGGGCCTCCTCCAGTAGATTGATCAGTTCAAGCGCTTTCTCTTTTAGATGACTTCGAGCGATTTTTTTGGCATCTTTTTGTGCCTGCTTGCTGTATACGATCCGATAATTCACCACTCAATTGTTTCGCTGCAGTCCTCAATCTTTTCCTTCATTCCCTTTTTGATAGAATCGACCATTCCGGGAATCGCGCTCAAATGTATGGTTTCAGAGATCGCCCTCCAGTCATCCTCCGAAACAAGCACAGCATTGCCTCGCTTGCCGGTAATCTGAATGGGAATATGTGAATCGTTCGCTTCGTCGATAAGCTTGTAGAGCTTGTTCCGAGCACTGGTTGCCGTAATTGTGGTCATAAAAGATAGCGTGCGTAAAAGCGTTCGCTTGTCAATTTCTATCAAACGATGAGCTGTATCATGGAGTGAAGCGCGGAGCGCGTAACGGAATTGATACCAGCGGCTGGATGGGCTCTCTCGATCAGGCGATCACCCGCGACTCCTCGAAAAGGGTATCCGGGCAAAAATCCTGCCCTTTGGGCCACTCGACTGTCCCCATAGAGACACGGGCCTGCTGGAAATACGATTTCTCTTTCAACTGGGTAAAGATGCCCTTGTCCAAATAAGGCGACACGTCGAATTCCCTTCGTTCGCCGTTGCTGAACTCCAACAGTAAGCAGTAATTTTCCTCGGGGGTGACTTTGGTGACGCGTGGGTTCATTTTATCTCAGTGGTTCGATTTTAAAGACTTCCTGCCCGTTTACAGCTAATTCCCAGTCGGCCATCAGCTCATCACGGTGGATCTCGATCCACGCTTAACCAATTTCATTCGGTTTTTCTGGATGCTACCTTCAATGATATCGCCGTCGGGAATACCGACAACCGCTTCTTCTCCCTGATATTTGACGTGAATGTGCGGACGGTTGTGCTTTCCTGTATCGAAAAAATACAGGGCTACGATGATCCCGTAAAACATGGAAATGACAGGCATGGTGTCAGTATCCTGAGAATTTCGGTTTTTTCAATTTTATTCGCCCATCGTCAAAGGTCTGGCACCGGCTACCGGCGGCGCCGCTTCGACTGCGGGATAAGCGTTGTAGCTAGGGAAGCTATTCCGACTCGCAGCGGGTAGCCGGTTGTCCAGCACCGCCTTGTTCGGCTTGACAGGGTTTATGGCTTGTAGAGCTTATAAAGCACCTCTTCAAAACTCTTCACGATCATCGGTGCTACGAGGCCTTCTTGGAACCATTCAACCATTTTCAATCGCGCGAACATCTGAGCCTCCCAAAGGCGCTCCATGCATTCCTGGCGTTTGAAAAAGTTGAGCGCGACGGATAATGCCAAATCATGCGTTGAGTATGGCACCGGCCCCGAGGCGAGCTCTTGAGCAAGTTGAGTCACCTCCGAACTGTTGATGTTTCCCATTAGCAGTTCGTCCGATGCCAATCGCGCAGCCTCAGGCACATTTGCCCTCTTCGGTGGCGGCGGATCGCCGTAAACGGCAGTGATGAAGCTATCTAGGGCGGTTTTTGGTTTCTTTTTTTTGCCGAATCCGAACATGGGATGAGTTCCTTTCAGGTTGTTGTGGTGTGATTTCTATGCCGAACGTAAAGGACTGGCACCCCAGCCCGAGGGTTTTGGATTACTGGTGATTCTCGGTTTTCCGGCGGCGTAAATGGGGTTGACCAGCTACGACTGGATGTAGT
>JACNJI010000325.1 GCA_014382645.1 Verrucomicrobiota bacterium
TGGCAAGCCGTGCTTCCGGACATAGCGGAGAGGTAGGTCAGCCTCGTCCTTTTCCGGTGTCCTGCCAGTCACCAGCAGATGACCGTGTTTCACTTGCTCGGCCAAGTCATCCGCTTCCTTTTCCAGCCGGAATGCAAAGTGGCGGGCCATTGATATGCTGAATTTGTTGTTTAGGAGGCTGAGGGCCTGCAGGGCGGTAAGGGTTTCGTTGCGTTTGGGTGTGCTTTGGGAGGAGTCGGCGCAATCCAAGGTGGTCATGAAGGGGTTCGGTTGCGAACGCACGATGAAACGATAGATGGAGCGCCGATGGCTCTTGGCGTTTTCCGGATTGAACTTGTGGTATTCGTAATGGGGCGAGTGGGCGGTCTTTTCCAGAGAGAATAGATAGTAACCTGGTCCACCCATCTCCAGATTGAGCTTGCCGCTGACGGAGAGGATGGCATCCCGAATTTCCTCAGCCGACAATTTCCTGCGGTTCATGCGCCAAAGCAACTGGTTGCCGGAATCCGCCTTGGCAAAGCTTTCGTTACCATTCGAGGTCTGCCGGTAGGTGGCGGTCATAACGAGTAGTTTGTGCATTTTCTTAAAAGACCCGCCTTGGTTCCGGAAACGAAGGGCAAGCCAGTCGAGCAGTTCGGGATGGCTTGGAGTTTGGCCAAGCTCGCCGAAGTCGTTGGGGGAGGGGACAAGGCCTTGCCCGAAATGCCATTGCCAGACGCGGTTGGCGATTGTTCGCCAAGTGAGTGGATGATCCTTGCGGACCAACCATTTGGCGAGAGCGGCTCTTCTTGCTGATTCGTCGTGCTTCTCGGGAAGATCGAATTGCCATGCTTCCTCCTTGAATATGGGCAATGTGCCCGGATTAACTTCGTCTCCCGGTTGGGTGACGTCGCCTCGGTGCAGAAAACGAATGGGGCGAGGTTTGCCGTTGGTCGGCTTGAAGTTCCCTTGGGGTTTGAAGTGCGTTGCGACTGCATAGACCATATTACCCTTGTGGATTCCGGCGATCTTACCGTTCGTTTGCTTGATCGCATTTTCCAGTTCCGTCAGGCGTTTCATTCGCTCGGGAGTCTGGAGATTGGCCATCAGCGCGGCCTTTTCCTTGTTCAACTTGGCGATTGCCCGGGTGGATGCCTTGTCCGATCCTTGGGCCCAGATACCGTCGGTCAAGTTGGATCGTCTCCAGCGATTTGGGGCCTCAATCGAGTCAATCGAGGAAACCTTGGCCTTAAGGGCTCGATTTTTGTCATTTCCGTCAAGGACCTCCAGTTCGGCCAAGGCGAATATGAAGTCGTTGGATCTGGGAGCCAATTTGGTTGCCTTCACTCTAATATAGCGGGCGGAAGACTGAACCTCGTGTTCGATGGGAACCAATCCGGGATTGGCAAAGTCTCGGCCTGATTCGTCCACCAATACTTGAGATTGCGAGAAATCGGCCCGGTTGGAGGCGATTATCTGGAACCGCACGGGAAATCCAAAACCTGCCCCAATATTGTTGTGGTCGTCATGGCATGCATGCAGGAAGATTTTCTTCACATCCACGTGTTCCCCAAGATCCACTTGCACCCATTTTACTTTGTCGGGGGAATTCTCGATCTTGCTATGGTATCCGAACTCCGGTCGTTTAGTGGATAATTTAGTCTTGGATTGCAACCTCTTGATTTGCGAATCGAGCTTGGCTAGTGCTTCTCCGCCTTGCTCTTTGATCTCTTTGTCGATCTTGGTCTTCTCTCCCTTGTGTCGAACCAGCTCTTTCTCCAAGTCTGAGCGTTTTTTCTCCGTTGCAACATCGTTTCCGTACTTGCGGTCCGCCTTGTCCACCGCGGCGAAGATCGACTGCAAGCTGTAGTAATGCTCCTGCCCGATGGGGTCTCCCTTGTGCTCATGGCAGCGAGCGCACTGGATGGTGACGGCGCAAAAGGTGTTGAAGACATTGGAAACCATATCGTCACGGTCCAAGTTGCGGGCCACCTTGCCGTCGATCTTGGATTCGGGAACCTCGGCGTGACCGATAAAGTCCCAAGGGCCCGCGGCCAGAAAACCGAGGCCGAGTATACCATCCGTTTCATCGGGAAAGAGGGCGTCCCCCGCCACTTGTTCCTGTACGAACCGGGCATAAGGTTTGTCTTCGTTGAAAGAGCGTATGACATAGTCGCGGTAAGGCCAGGCGTTAGGCCTTAGCTTGTCTTTGTCGTAGCCACAGGTGTCTGCGTACTTGGCCACGTCGAGCCAGTGTCGGGCGAAGCGTTCCCCGTAGCGTGGGGAGGCAAGCAACCCGTCAACCAGTTCTTCATATGCTTTGTCGGAATCTTTCCCGTAAGCTTCCATAAAATCTTCCGTTTCCTGCGGAGTCGGTGGTAGACCGGTTAGGTCATGGGTAACCCGTCGAACAAGGGCGAGGGGAGATACTTCTTGCGAAGGTCGGAGGTCATTGGCTTTCAGTTTGGCCAGAATGAACCTGTCGACTTCGTTGCGGGCCCACTCCTTAGCTTCCGGAACCTTGGGCTCGACCAGCGGCTTTCGGGACCACCACTCCTCCGCTTGCAAAGCCTGGGAGAAGGCAAAAACAAGGCAGACGAGCAAAGCATTTTTCATCACCGAACGAAGGTTGAGTCAAGAAGCCTTCCAGTCAAACGGTTAAAACTCAACTTCCATCCCATCGGGTAGGATTTCACTGGAATCCATTGCGCATAGGCGGGTCGATTGGCTTTGGCCTTGAAATAAGGCAAGCCGTCTCTCGCTCGATTGGCGTGAAGGTAAATTTCACCGGCACGCAAGGCAAAAGGGTATATGGCTAATTCATCGATTACCCCGTTGAAGGGCTCGGCCTGTAGAATATTACCGATTGTCGCTCCGCTTGGCCCACCGCTGAGGATAAGGGTGCCCACGGGATAGCCATGACCGAAGACCGGTTTGCCGTCCAGAAAGATTGATTTTTTACCGGTAAAGCTATCGTAGCACGCAACCACGTGGTGAATCTTTCCATCCGTAAGCTCTCCCAGTGCCGGCCTTCCCTCCTTGCCATCAAGGGGCATATCAAGTTCCTCGTACCCAAAACCGTCGAGATGCAACCCGAAGGAGAGAACGGGACCGGGTGAAACCTCGGGGGTATCATAATCCCCCATGTCCTTGTCGTTCTGAAAACCAAGCAAGATCCTATGCTTCCCATCTTCCTTCCTGAAGATCTGGTCGTAATCCAAGTATTTACCGGACCATTTGGAAACGAAGAGCGCCTCGATACTGATTCCCGTGGAAAAAGACATTTCACCTGTTCCCACCATTTTCCCGGTCTGGCCCTCCACACGGGCAACGGATTCGGGTTGGTTGTCAAAGGACAAGGACCCGGAGCCAACCAACCCCTTCACTGTCGACGCCCGGGCACCGAGCGTGAGCTCGACCGAATTAAAGGGATCACGCAACGTTCCGTCAAAATTCCAGAAGAACTTGGGCATGCGGTTCAATGTCTGCACCTCGACCTCACCATCCAAAACCTCCAGTTCCAACTCATCCTCGCCCTTTGAACGAAAGGCAAATTCAGTCCCGCGGTCAAGAATTCTCAGGTTGGCGGTCTCAACTGAATAGGTTGCTTCCTTGGTTGCCATCCGGGCAATTATCGACCCCTCGTAGAGAACACCCCCTGCAGGCGAGTTCAAGCCAAAGGTTCCGGGTCCCTCAAACATCACTTTCGCCCCACTAACGGACTCCAATGAAGCTCCTCCTTTTTCCAGAAACAAGGTGGATGATGTAAGCAGGACATCGTCGCTTTTCCCAATGGGTAGGAGGGGTGAATCGAATTCCAAGTAACGACTACTTACAAGCTCATGCCCATCCATTTGTTCCGGATCAACAGGGGTATCAACTTGTTCCGGATCAGCAGGGTGATCGTTCAATGCCCAGAAGGTGAACAGGGTTACCAAAGATGCTGCCAAGCCACCGGCAACCAAGGATCGGAAGGCTGTAGCCTTGCCTATTAACCCGCCTGGAAGGAGAGAGAAGAAATTCAAGCGGAATGCCGACTTCCTCTGGGAAATCACATGCAAACCATCTTCCAGATGTGAAAGGGATCGAAAAGCAGACCGTAATTCCGGGTCCTTTTCCATTCGGGCTTCCAAGTCCTTGAAATCTTCGTCAGAAATTTCTCCGTGCCGCCAGGCATCGATTAGTAATAGATCTTCTTTCTTCATAAAGCCTGCTTCCCTATTTTCCTTTCAATGCAAAGCAACAAAGTTATTCGCAACCGACTCATCATCTGGTAAAGTGCGTCCGGCGTGCGCCCGACTTGCTCGGCCAATTCCTTCATGCTTGATTCCGATTCGTACGCTTGCATCAACAATTCCCGACGATCTTCGGGCAACTCCTTGAGACACTCCTCCAGCAAGTGAATTCGATGATCTCGAATCTCAGTTTCCTCGATCGATTCAGTCATCAGCATTTCAGTCACTGTGTCATTAAACTGCAAACTATCCTTCGCTCGTTCTCTTCGAAATTTCATGATTTCGAAGCGGGCAATCGTCGCCGCCCACTTGGGAAAGCCACTTGGGTCGTTCAATTGCCCGAACTTCTTCCATGCGATCAGGCTGACCCGTTGCATGACCTCGTCCACTTCCATTTGTCCCCGCACCCCATTGCGAATCATTCCACGCAACATACCTCCGTGCTTGGAAAGCAAGGAAATGAATGATTCATGTTTGTCGGAGGCCACTATTTACCAGAATACTCCCGGTCATCCATTTTCCTGACAATTTCGAGCAACTTCTGACAGATCGCCGCGACCGCGACCTTGTCGCCGATGCTGGATGTCGGCCTTGCCGGCAGGAACTGCAGGAACAATGGCTGCGACAGATAGAGTCACGCCCAAACATATTGTCAAACGTCTTTTCATTAATCCCTAACTCCTCTACTCCTGCGGGCTCCAGCACTGGATTGCGTGCTCCGTCATATGCGGGGTTCCTTGATGGAGCAGGATGAGGCCGTTGGAATAGCGCAGGATGCGCCTCGATGCATACCACGGAACGCTCGCCCAAAGCACGCTGCCGGGAGCTTCGGTGGTCCTGCCGGTTTGCAGGTCGAGGAAATAGGAAGGGGCCTGCTCCGTCGCATGGTGGGGGGGCGCATCTGAACAAAGAGCCGGTTCCCCCACCACGGCGTTCACTTGTTACTGGTTCGTCGGGGAATCGATGGGGAGTTCGCTGCCGAGGTTCGTTGGGACGCGCTCGACGATCCGTGCCGTCACTTTGCTCGGAGGCCGCGGATTTCGATTCCTTTGATGGCAGGGCCAGTGGGGTTGCCGACGACGCCGACCTTCAGTTCGCCGCCCGCGACGTCGACGGTCTTGCGGAACTCCCAGCCGGTCATTGGCCCGCTGGCCGCGAAAACATCGGCCTTCACCGCCACGACCTCGTCGCCGAGCACAATGTCAAATGTCCGTTTTCCCTTGGCGAAGAAGCCGCGATTGGTTTCCGCGAACAGCAGCAGCACCTCATAACGGCCCGGATCGAGCTTGAAGGTGTAGCGCACTTGGCGCTGCGCCCAACGTTCTGTTTGGTAGACGTTCTGATAGGGGCCGGTCTTCTTGACGGCCCCCGGCACGGTCCAGACACGCGTGGCGCTGCTCTTCAAATTCGCATGTCCTTTGCCTTGGTCGGCCTCCCACGGCACGCCGTCCTCCAAGACCAGTTCCGGCCCGCCGCAGTTGATCCGCTTGAGAACCAACCCGGGACGCACACTTTGCGGCGCCCCGGCCGGGCTACGCAAATTGCTACGATCGCGGAGCCGAATGGCGTAGCGGTAATCGGTTTCGGTCTCGACGTTGGTGTCGAGAAAATGCGTTGCCGTGACGTCCTTGATTTCGGCGAGCACCTCGAGCTCGCCCTCGTTCCCGCCCTCGTTTCCCTCGCTGCGCAGAATCTCAAAGGCCACCACATCGGGATCGAACGCTCCCGACCAGCGGAGGAAAGCCGACTTGCCGGCGGCCACGGCTTTGAGTTTTAGATGATTCTCGGGTGGACGATTCGCAGGTACGTCCGCCTTGAGATAGACGGGCGGCCCGGTTCTGGCGACGGAATCGATCGCTCTCACGGCGTACCAAACGGACTTGCCCACAGGCGGGGCTTCATCGACATAGGCGAGCAACGGCGACGATTCGCTCCCGAGGGCATTGTCATCGGTGGTTTCAAATCCGCTCTGCGCGCCGCGGTAAACGCGGTAGCCGATCACCTGGCGATCGTCGCTTGCCGGCTGCCAATCGAGTGCGACGCGGAAGTCGTTGACCTCCGCGGCTTTCAGCCCGGTGACAACACTCGGCGCCTCGATGTCGGGCAAGAGTGTCAGCGGCGCGTCGGCGCCTCCGTGTGGTTCGGAAATGGGCACCTGGCCCGGCTCGCGGAATTCGACGAAGTATTCCAGCGGCTTCTTGAGAGCTTCACCCGGTATCGTCGCTTCGAGTTGACTGTCGGCGTTCGTACGGACCGGGACGCCGGTAAATTTCTTGCTGCCAGCCGTCCGGTAGAATAATTGGCCCTGCCAGTTTGCGTCGCGAGTTCGTGGTTGATAATGGAGATTTCCCACGGTGAACGGTTTGCCGGCGAACACCACGGTGGGCCGCTTTGGCATGCCGGTGGCACCGCGCCACCGATCCGTACGAAAGGGGGCCGCCGGCAAACCTTCGTTGTTACACAGGTTCGGGTTGGCCGTATTGGACCAGCCAAACAAGACACGGGCCGGCGCCGCAATTTTTGGTGAATGGACCACCACGGTCATGCCGTCGATGACGGCGGTGGCCTGAACGTAGGGACCCGTCTTCCCGGCGATGGAAAATTGTGTCAGCGGCTTGCCGTCGCGCGATTTCAGCCCGCTGCCGGTGTGGGCGAAAGCGAGACGAATCTTATCGCCCTCGACTCGCATCGAATCGTACAGCGGACCGGAATAGACGAGGTTCTTGCGCTGATAGGTTCGCGCCAATGCCCACAGGGCCAATCGTTGCCCGACGTCCTGCTTGTTTTTCGGGTGAATATCCCCCATGTTGCCCGTGATGTCTGTGGTGACCGTCATGCCCGTGTTGGGAACCGCCAGCGTCGCGGTTTGCGCTTCCCAGATTTTGGGCAGCGCGTCGCGGGGGTACCCGGAATAGGGTGCGAGTTGGACGAAATAGAACGGAAAGGGGTTGTCTTGCTTCCACACATGGCGCCAACCGGCGATCAGCGCTTTCATCTTTTCGTGGTAGATCATGTCGTCGCCAACATTCGCCTCGCCCTGGTACCAGATCACGCCTCGGATCGCGTAGGGTACCAGCGGCTGAATCATTCTGTTGTACAAAAACGGTTCTTTCTCTGGCACGTTCGGCAGCGCCGGCACTGACTCCAAACCGGCGGGCGGCGTCCACAGTTCGATGGGCGTTCCGCCCCAGGCACTTTGGATGAGCCCGACCGGCACACCCAATTCGCGGTGCAATTTTCTTCCAAAGAAATAGGCGACACCGGAAAAGCCGCCCCCCCAACCGCCTTGGGTTACGGTCGACGGACTGCAGGGCTTCCAGTTGGCGATGATGTCTTTCGGCGACACGTCCGACTTTTGTTTGTTGAGAAGGAACAACCGAATATCGGCGAAGTCGGCGTTGGCAATTTCGCTCCGCGAGTTGTCGACCATGCCGAGTCCCTGCTCCATGTTGGACTGCCCCGAGCAATGCCAGACTTCGCCGATGAGAACGTTCTTGAATTCGAGCTTCCCCTTGTCGGCGGACGAGGTGACTGTGAGCACCTGAGACTCAGCGTTTGCCTTCATCGGCTTCAGTACGGCTTTCCATTTGCCATCGTCCTCGGCTGTCGCGGTAACCTTTTGACCCCCGAACTCGACGGTGATGGCGGCTCCCTTGTCAGCCCAGCCCCAGACGGGAACGTCACGATCACGCTGGAGCACCATGTTGTCGCTGAACATTCGTGATGTTTGCAGCTCCGCCATAGCCGTGGAGGCGGTTATAATCAGGGCCAGAAGGGTTATCGAGAGGTGGCGTAGTTTCATTCTAAGTTCCTTTTCCTATTGTCAGCCGAGCCTTACCGCAACACTCGAATCTTCCCAGGATCTCGTAGTGCACGTTCACTCCCTCTACTCCTTCGGGCTCCAGCACTGGATTGCGTGGACCGTGTGCGGGGTTGCTTGATGGTGCAGGATGAGGCCGTTGGAATAGCGCAGGATGCGCCTCGATGCATACCACGGAACGCTCGCCCAAAGCACGCTGCCGGGAGCTTCGGTGGTCCTGCCGGTTTGCAGGTCGAGGAAATAGGAAGGGGCCTGCTCCGTCGCATGGTGGGGGGGCGCATCTGAACAAAGAGCCGGTTCCCCCACCACGGCGTTCACTTGTTACTGGTTCGTCGGGGAATCGATGGGGAGTTCGCTGCCGAGGTTCGTTGGGACGCGCTCGACGATCCGTGCCGTCACTTTGCTCGGAGGCCGCGGATTTCGATTCCTTTGATGGCAGGGCCAGTGGGGTTGCCGACGACGCCGACCTTCAGTTCGCCGCCCGCGACGTCGACGGTCTTGCGGAACTCCCAGCCGGTCATTGGCCCGCTGGCCGCGAAAACATCGGCCTTCACCGCCACGACCTCGTCGCCGAGCACAATGTCAAATGTCCGTTTTCCCTTGGCGAAGAAGCCGCGATTGGTTTCCGCGAACAGCAGCAGCACCTCATAACGGCCCGGATCGAGCTTGAAGGTGTAGCGCACTTGGCGCTGCGCCCAACGTTCTGTTTGGTAGACGTTCTGATAGGGGCCGGTCTTCTTGACGGCCCCCGGCACGGTCCAGACACGCGTGGCGCTGCTCTTCAAATTCGCATGTCCTTTGCCTTGGTCGGCCTCCCACGGCACGCCGTCCTCCAAGACCAGTTCCGGCCCGCCGCAGTTGATCCGCTTGAGAACCAACCCGGGACGCACACTTTGCGGCGCCCCGGCCGGGCTACGCAAATTGCTACGATCGCGGAGCCGAATGGCGTAGCGGTAATCGGTTTCGGTCTCGACGTTGGTGTCGAGAAAATGCGTTGCCGTGACGTCCTTGATTTCGGCGAGCACCTCGAGCTCGCCCTCGTTCCCGCCCTCGTTTCCCTCGCTGCGCAGAATCTCAAAGGCCACCACATCGGGATCGAACGCTCCCGACCAGCGGAGGAAAGCCGACTTGCCGGCGGCCACGGCTTTGAGTTTTAGATGATTCTCGGGTGGACGATTCGCAGGTACGTCCGCCTTGAGATAGACGGGCGGCCCGGTTCTGGCGACGGAATCGATCGCTCTCACGGCGTACCAAACGGACTTGCCCACAGGCGGGGCTTCATCGACATAGGCGAGCAACGGCGACGATTCGCTCCCGAGGGCATTGTCATCGGTGGTTTCAAATCCGCTCTGCGCGCCGCGGTAAACGCGGTAGCCGATCACCTGGCGATCGTCGCTTGCCGGCTGCCAATCGAGTGCGACGCGGAAGTCGTTGACCTCCGCGGCTTTCAGCCCGGTGACAACACTCGGCGCCTCGATGTCGGGCAAGAGTGTCAGCGGCGCGTCGGCGCCTCCGTGTGGTTCGGAAATGGGCACCTGGCCCGGCTCGCGGAATTCGACGAAGTATTCCAGCGGCTTCTTGAGAGCTTCACCCGGTATCGTCGCTTCGAGTTGACTGTCGGCGTTCGTACGGACCGGGACGCCGGTAAATTTCTTGCTGCCAGCCGTCCGGTAGAATAATTGGCCCTGCCAGTTTGCGTCGCGAGTTCGTGGTTGATAATGGAGATTTCCCACGGTGAACGGTTTGCCGGCGAACACCACGGTGGGCCGCTTTGGCATGCCGGTGGCACCGCGCCACCGATCCGTACGAAAGGGGGCCGCCGGCAAACCTTCGTTGTTACACAGGTTCGGGTTGGCCGTATTGGACCAGCCAAACAAGACACGGGCCGGCGCCGCAATTTTTGGTGAATGGACCACCACGGTCATGCCGTCGATGACGGCGGTGGCCTGAACGTAGGGACCCGTCTTCCCGGCGATGGAAAATTGTGTCAGCGGCTTGCCGTCGCGCGATTTCAGCCCGCTGCCGGTGTGGGCGAAAGCGAGACGAATCTTATCGCCCTCGACTCGCATCGAATCGTACAGCGGACCGGAATAGACGAGGTTCTTGCGCTGATAGGTTCGCGCCAATGCCCACAGGGCCAATCGTTGCCCGACGTCCTGCTTGTTTTTCGGGTGAATATCCCCCATGTTGCCCGTGATGTCTGTGGTGACCGTCATGCCCGTGTTGGGAACCGCCAGCGTCGCGGTTTGCGCTTCCCAGATTTTGGGCAGCGCGTCGCGGGGGTACCCGGAATAGGGTGCGAGTTGGACGAAATAGAACGGAAAGGGGTTGTCTTGCTTCCACACATGGCGCCAACCGGCGATCAGCGCTTTCATCTTTTCGTGGTAGATCATGTCGTCGCCAACATTCGCCTCGCCCTGGTACCAGATCACGCCTCGGATCGCGTAGGGTACCAGCGGCTGAATCATTCTGTTGTACAAAAACGGTTCTTTCTCTGGCACGTTCGGCAGCGCCGGCACTGATTCCAAGCCGGCGGGCGCGGTCCACAGTTCGATGGGCGTTCCGCCCCAGGCACTTTCGATGAGCCCGATCGGCACGTCCAATTCGCGGTACAATTTTCTTCCAAAGAAATAGGCGACACCGGAAAAACCGCCCCAGCCTTCCTTGGCTACGACCGACGGAGTGCAGTGCTTCCAGTTGGCGATGATGTCTTTCTGCGACACCTCCTTCGTTTGTTTGTTGAGAAGGAACAACCGAATATCGGCGAAGTTGGCGTTGGCAATTTCGCTCCGCGAGTTGTTGACCATGAGGAGTCCCTGCTCCATGTTGGACTGCCCCGAGCAAAGCCAGACTTCACCGATGAGAACATTTTCCATCGTGATCGTATTCGTGCCCTGGACGACCAGCGATTGACCCTTCTGCTTCGGCTTGGCCTGCAGCGGCTCGAGAGTCACGCGCCAACGGCCATCCTTGTCCGCGGTGGTGGTATGCGTTTGCCCGGCGAACGACACGCTGACTTTCTCGTTGGCCGCGGCCCAACCCCAAATCGGAACCGGCTGATCGCGTTGCAGTACCATGTTGCTGCCGATCACCGCGGGCAATCGGACGTCGGCCCGTACCAGGTGGGCACCCTGGCCAGCCAGGAGCATCAAGACGCAAACGGAAAGGGCAAACAGCTTCGAACCCGTTCGCATGACGCCACCGTTCGTTGGGTAGGGGAATTTAACTGATTGGAATTTGCTTATATCTGAATCACTCACATCAACCTCAATTAACCATTAAACGAACTTTAGGTGTTAACGCGCATTATTCATGAACAACCTGTTGCAAACGCGAATCGCATCGCCATTCTGGTCCGAAACGCAGAAACGCCAGATTGCGGTATGTCGATACAGCTTCACCGGCGTTTCACCGCTTCGACCCACACTGACGGCACGCTTCGCGTTTTCACGACGATTCTTCATGAATAATGCGCGTTAAGTGCAAGTCAGAGGGAGTTCCCGATGGCGCGTTTCATCTGTACGGCGGCAAGCGCCATGTCGTGTCGTGCGGTCGATGCTTCGAGCTGCGCGCGCGTCAGTTGGAGTCGCGACTCAAGCACTTCCAGTTGCGTGCCTTTGCCGGCTTTATATCGATCTTGCGCAAGCTGAAGCGCCTCGCGAGCCTGTTCGATGATGTCTGCACTGGTGGCTAGAATGGCCGCAGCTTCCTGTTGATCATAGTAGGCTTTGCGCACTTCGCCTTCGATGGTGAGCTTTAACTCGGCATCCTCATGTTGGAGTTGTTTCAGGACCGAACGAGCTTGCTGCATCTTGCCGCGGCGACTTCCTCCGTCAAACAGATCCCAGCTCAAGCGGACGCCCGCGCTCCAACCTTCGAGTGATGTACCGCTGCCGAACATATCGCTTTCGGCGCCGTAATCAGCAAAGAGATTAACTTCGGGTGTTTGTCCTGCTGTTTCCACATGAAGTCTGCGTTCTGCTGTCTCAAGATCGTGTTGTATCTTCTCTCGCTCCGGTCGGTTTTTGATGGCGGTTGTCATGGCGTTGTTCAGAAGCATATTCATGGGCTTGAATTCCGGCAGTGCATCAAGTTGCACGTTCTTTGCATTGCTTTCGGGCGGGTAGGGCAGACCGATTAATTCTTGAAGTCTGTCGATGCTTCTGCGTCTGTCGTTTTGGGCTCTGATGAGGGTTGGGTGTGCATTGGCAAGCGCTACCCGGGCTTGAGTCACGTCGTATTTTTCGCCAACGCCGGCGTTGAACAGGTTCTCTGCAACTTGGAGTTGTTCTTTAAA
>JACNJI010000003.1 GCA_014382645.1 Verrucomicrobiota bacterium
GACAAAACGAACATTAACGAAGCACAAGAAGAATAGGGAAAAGATCAAAGAATGCAGACGCATATACAACCGATACGCAAAAAAACATTCTAGTGTCAAGTATCCGATTAAGACTTAAAGCAAGTCCTTCAATTAAATAACCAAGGCTAAGAAAATGCACTGTGTTGCCTCCGACTGATCAGATGACATTTTCGCATAAACGGGAAAGTTCGAAAACGGCTCTCGAAAACTTCGTTCGACTAGGAAAGCCCACGGGCCTTGCGGATTAGATCGTGTGCTTGGTTAATGCGAGCTAGCTGGTCGTTGGCGAAGGTGGTAAACTCGGGCGGGAGCCCCTTGGACTGGATCTTGTCGGGATGGAAGCCAGCGCATTTCTTGCGGTAGGCGGCTTTCACTTCCGGATCGGTAGCGGTCTTGGAGACATCGAGGGCATGGTAGGACTCATCGAGCGATATGGCGGATCCGTCGGGTTCGTCGGAAGGAGGGGCGTAACCCCCTTTGACCCAAGATTGAACAGTGCCGTGAGGCAGACGAAAGCATTCCTCGCCGCGAAGTAGGATGCGGGCTTGCAATTCGCTCATCTTGCCGTCCTCGGCCCGAGCCATCTCGAAAAGACCTCCGAGAAAGGATTGGGCGACGGTGGGGTCGAAGCCGATTAGCTTTCCGGTCTGGGCGAGATAATCGTCGATCGGGACCTTTCCGTCCTTGGCCTTGCGGAAAACGTTGATGGAGAACTCGCGCATCTTGTCGGAGAGGCCAAGGCGGGCCATGAGGCTTTCGGCGACGGCAATCTCGGTCTCGGACACGCGCCCGTCGGCCTTGGCTACCTTGGCGAGACAGGAAAAAAAGTAGGCGAGGTACAGGACGCGAGCTTTTTTCTCGTCCGTCACTTCCGGGTTGTCCTTGTCGTAGGCATGGCCGAAGGCGGCTCCCACCAAAGCCCCGATAGGCCCGCCGAACATGCCCACGCCCGTACCAATGAGCTTTCCCCACCAGGTCATGGCTTCTTCTTCCTGTCCTTCTTTTTGTTCAGCTTGGGTTTCTTGGGAGCAGAGGCTTCGGTGTTTGAAGCGTATTCAGGATTAAGTTCGGTGGGCACGGGAGCGTTTACTGTCTTTCGCCAAGCGAGCATAGCGGCGTGAAGCTCCTCAGCCTTTTTCGGGTTTTTCTTCGCTAGATTCTTAGTCTCGGATAGATCTTCTACGGTGTTGTAGAGCTCGAGTGCGCCGTCCTCGAAAAACTCGATGAGCTTCCAGTCGCCCATGCGGGTTGCGGCGGCGGGGGTGGTTCTGAAATGGCCATGGCGGGCGGTGTAGCCCTGCAGGTATGCCGGAAAGTGCCAGTGAATAGCTTTGCGAGGGAGTTTGGCCGCGGCGTTGCGAAGGAGAGGGGCAATGCTTACGCCATCCAATTCGTAGCCCTTGGGAACGGGTGATCCCGTAGCCTCGAGGAGGGTGGGGTAGAGATCGATGCCGATCACGTTTTCTCGACAGATGGAGCCAGATTTGGTTACTCCCGGCCATTTCACGATCATCGGTTCGCGGATGCCGCCCTCGTAGAGCATGCCCTTGGATCCCCGCAGGGGGGCGTTGGAAGTAACCCCGCCGTGCCCGCCGTTGTCGGAGAAGAATATGACAAGGGTGTCGTCGGCGAGTTCGAGTCGATCCAAGGTTGTGAGCACGGTCCCAACGCTGTCGTCCATGCTCTCAATCATGGCGGCATAGGCGGCGTTATTGTGTCGTTCGGTCGATTTCTTTGCCTGGTACTTCTTATTGAGATTGGGCTTGGCCTGGATCGGAGTATGGACCGCATAATGAGTGAGATAGAGGAAAAATGGCTTGTCCTTGTTGGTCTCGATGAACTTGCAGGCCTCTACGCCAAGTCTGTCGGTCAAGTATTCACCCTTTTCCTTGTTTTCAAGATTGGGATACTTGTACGGACTGTGGTAACCGCCCCCGCTCGGGCTTCCCCAAGACTTGCCTGCGACGTTTACGTCGAACCCCTGTGTGGTGGGGTCATCCCCCAAGTGCCATTTCCCCATGGTCGCCGTAACGTAACCGGACGGCTTGAGAGCCTCGGCGATAGTAACGAACTCGTCGGCAAGTTCGGTCGCGTTCTTGACGGGGATCAGCTTGCGGTGCTTGGAAGAGCCACGATCAGAATTCCCCACCGTGTAGACTCCGTGCCTCGGTGAATACTTACCGGACATGAGACAAGCCCGACTTGGAGCGCAGTTGGGAGCATTGGCATAGGCGTTCATAAAGACCATGCCGTCCTTGGCCAGCTTGTCGACGTGCGGGCTCTCGTAGTATTTCGATCCCATGTACCCGAGGTCGGTCCTACCAAGATCGTCGATGAAAAAGAAAACTATGTTCGGCTTGGAAGCGCGAACCGCTCCGAAAAGCGTTCCGGCAAGCAGGCTCGCGAATACGATGAGAATGAACCTATGAGAAAGCATCTCGTTAGGATGAACCCGAAGTCGCGTCCTCGTCAAGTGGGTAGAGACCCTATACCCGGCTTAATGCTGGGAGGAAC
>JACNJI010000002.1 GCA_014382645.1 Verrucomicrobiota bacterium
GGTAATCACCGTAGTAGATTCTCTGAAGAATACATTCCAGAGCCAAGGCGCCTCCGTTCAAACAAATCAAGAAAAGCAAACGCTTCAATCGAGGGTTTAACGAAATCGAAGAGCGAGTCGGCCGAGCGCCACTCAGCCAATCTCGAACCGACCAGAACAGAATAATGAGTCCTAGATATTGCCAGAATAGGAACCAAGTGCCCTTTGCGTCGTAGCTGTGGGGCAGGCTTTTGTTGATCCCCTCAAAATAGGTGTACTCGTGAGTTTCGAGATTAAAGGATGCTCGAGCATTAATTGCGCTGGTGAGAATGTAGCACAGCAATAGAAGCATACTGATTGCAGTCAGCAGATTGCAGGTTTTTAGGATTAGCCCCAGGCGATGTTGTCTGGGGCTTATTTCGTTTTTGGGTGGTTCGCTTGGCCAAGGTCTGTAGCCGGTCGACCAGCGAATGATCCATTTGGAGACAAGCAGTACTCCAAGCCCATAAGCGGTAATGTTCATGGTCCAGATGGACCAGTGTTGAGTGGTGCCAAATGCCCAAGGGCTAAACAGCACCATGAAATAGATCAGCGCTTCAGTGCAGCGATCACTCCAGCGGTGCAGTTTTGGCTCTCTGGATTTTCTTCTGCGAGATTCCGACACGCCTGGGCAGTAGAAAGTCGGAAGTCTTAAGTTGGAAGCAAAAAACCAAGAAAGAGAGAGGCTTAAGTTGGAGATTAAAAAGTCGTTAGTTGGAAGGAGCCTTTTTTAACTGCGGATACCTGGGATTACTTCGCCTGAAAAGGTCTTGAATAGGTCTTGGAGATGTCCCTTAAGATCTTCCAGATCGCCACCCTGGGTCCAATGGCTTGGATAATCATTGAGGAAACCAAGAAAATGGCCATCCGGCTCAGCCCAGTAGGTGAAATTAATCTTCATGGCAAAAATTTAGCCCTGTCGCAATCAGTTCGCAAGATGAACTTTTCTAGTAGAAAGTAGAAAGGAGACTAGCCCCTCGCCTAGCTGTCGGTGCCGAGTGGGTTATTTTGGTTTGAAGGGGTTTAGTAGTTTTAGGTTTGGAAATAAGTTGAAATCGCTGTCTGTTGAAATCCAGGTTAAGTTTCTTTCAATGGATATTGCCGCTAGCCACGCGTCTGAAATCTTGTTTCCTTGAACGTTTGTTTTATCAAGGATTTGCGAAAATGTATGCCAGGTTTCAGTAGTGGATGATGTTAAACTCACATTTGGGTTGCTGATCATCACGGTTAAAAAATTCGTAGCTTCTAAGATTGAGCTTGGTTCCCGAAAGATTTTGGAATGGGTGCAAATTCGGAGAAAGCCGACCAAGACTATGTCGATCAAAATCAAGCCATTCCTATCCCTGATTTGTTTGTTCAGCCAGTCTCTGCATTCTTCATGCTTCACCGAATCCTGCCGAAAGGCATAAATCAGCACATTAACGTCCAGACTGAGCATCAAAGGCCTCTCATGGCATCTTCCAAAGCGGCGTTGTCGTCTAAATCTATTCCTGAATAAACACCGCCTCGGCCAGAGGCCGGCGGTTTTACTTTGATGGTATTTGCCGGTTTAATCTCAATGGATTGCATTAGAATAATCGCTTGTTCCAAAACGCCGCTCATTGAGTCCTGTTGCTTTAAGGCCTCATTTTTTAGGTAGTGAATCGATGCTTCGCTCAAGTTTACTGTCGTCCGCATGAAGGGGATTTTACTTCAAAGCATCATGATGTCAATATAGATGCATCATGATGACTTTATGTTGTGTCTGCACTTAGCAGTCGAAAGGGGCTAACGATTGCTCACGCACTTGGGACAACTAGGGCGCAGCATTGAACTTGGATGTCTTGTTCGAGTGGAAAGTTCCAAACTGGCAGTCAAAGAGGATCAAGTCGATAGGATCTATTGAACCACGGATTTTTCGAATCCTGTATGTTGCTCTACTGAAGAAATATTGACATCACAGGCGGGAAAGCATATGCTTACCTCTTAGTAAGGAATTGGTTTAAAGTAAGGATTAGGATGGAAGCTACGATTACCAGTAAAGGGCAGGTTACTTTGCCAAAAGGTCTTAGAGAGGCCCTGAATCTCTCTACTGGGGATAAATTGTGTTTTGTGTTGAGTGGGGAAAACGAGGTCAGAATGATCCCCAAGCATCTTCCGGTTCAAAAATTAAAGGGTATTCTTCCTGCGCCTGATTTACCTGTAAGTTTGGAGGAGATGAAATTGGCTGTTCAAAAAGGAGCATCGGGTCTGTGATTGGCTTGGATACCAATGTCTTGGTTCGTTACTTGATCCAAGATGATCCAGCGCAAGCGTTGTTGGCGACCAAGCTGATTGAGGAGAATTGTTCAAAACATTCACCTGGAAGACTTTCCCTGGTGGTTTTGTGCGAGTTGGTTTGGGTTTTGAGCGGTGCCTATCGTTACCCCAAAAAAAACATCGTGAATGCTCTCGCCCAACTTTTAATCACATCGGAACTCGAAGTTGAGAATGAGCCAGTAGCTCGTTTGTCGCTGGATGCGTACAATAACGGTGC
>JACNJI010000248.1 GCA_014382645.1 Verrucomicrobiota bacterium
CAACCCGGTTTTCATCCTTCCCGGATCCCTGCGGGAACGCAGTGAAAAAATCGCCGAGGGGTATGTTGGAGCCGTAAACTTGTTCGCAGGCCAAATGTGCACCAAACCCGGAGCACTCGTTCTGATTGACGGTCCTGGTCTCGAAACCTTTCTCTCGACCGCAATAGCGACCACACGAGCGAAACTACCCGTCGCCATGCTCAACTCCGACATTCGCGAAAACTACGAGACGAGCGCAAAGACCCTTGGCGAAAAGGCGGAACTCCTCGCCGAATCAGAAACGCCGCCCGAAATTTCGCGGAACGAAGCTGCCTCGCGGCTGTTCGTCACCGAAGCAAGAAGCTTCCTCGCCGACCCCGAATTGCGAGCCGAGGCATTCGGCCCGGCTTCCCTAATCGTCAAGGCCAAAGACAAGGAGGAACTGCTAGAGCTTGCTCGTCAACTTGAGGGAAACCTGACAGCAACCCTACACGCAGAAAATGGGGACGAGAAGCTACTGGACGAGATTCTGCCCCTTCTCGAGCAAAAGGCAGGTCGAGTTCTCTGGAAAGGGTTCCCTCCCGGCGTTGTTCCCACCACATCGACACATCACGGTGGCCCATGGCCGGCCACCTCCGATTCCAGACAGACCTCGATCGGGCTTTACGGTTATCGCCGGTTCGTAAGACAGGTCTGCCGACAAGGGTTTCCTAAAGACGCATAATCAAACCGACCTCTTCTCCCCTGCCTTTCTTTTGGCGTTTACAAAAGCCTCGGGCTGGTAACAGTTTGGCACCCGTTATGTCTCCTAATAGTGAAAAGGACTCGGCGATACCTCACGCCTTCGTAAGCGAAGGCCCTGTGCGGGCAAGAGTTTGGAAAATTTGGTCTCCCCTGTGGAAGCTCCGAAACCATCGGAACGGTCGCCTCTTTCCTCCCCTCGCAACATTCGGAATGCTGGTTTTGCTTTCACCCTACCAATTGACCAACTGGATCGCCTCCGTTCGTGGAGAAACTATATGGGATCCGAAGTCCGTCTTCGTCTTGGCCGACGGTCGCTACCTCGATCACATTATCCCCTTTGTGCCATGGACCATATTCGTGTACTACACCATTTTTCTTTTTTACCTAGCCCTGTCGTTTGCAGCCCCAAAGACAAGAGACGGGCATCGCGAACTGCTAGTCACCATCCAGTTCGTCGTCTTGGCCAGTTGGTTTGCCTACGTCGTATTCTTGCTATTCCCCGCCCAAGTGGACTTGCGAGGGCAAGCCTTTGCCTTAGGCGCCACGGAAGGGAGCCTTGGACCGTTTTACGCCAGCTTCCACTGGCTGGATCGCCCCTTCAACTCTTGGCCCAGCCTGCATGTCGCTCAAACCTTTCTAGCTGCCATCGGGCTGACTCATTGGTGGGCGCGCGAAGGCCGCAAGTTGCGAATAATGGCCCTGTGGATTCTCTGGACTACTCTCGCCCTTAGCGCCCTCACGACCAAGCAGCATTTCCTATGGGATGTACTCACGGGATTCGCTCTGGGACTGACTGCATGGTGGTTCGGACTTCGACCGGCGTTAAGACATCTTTCTGGAAAATCGCCTTTAAACGAAAAAAACCTTGCATCGGTTTCCAACTAAATAATTAATCAAACACATACCATTCTTGTACTAAACCAATTAAATCTACAAACGCCATGGAAAAGAAAATCTCCCTCTTCCTCGCGATCCTCACCCTAGGATTCGCGCAACAAATCTTCGCACAGGACGAAAACGCCAGTGCAGACGACACGGAACGCTGGTCCGACTTCCTCCCGCTAAACAAAGAACTGGCTGGAGATGCTGATCTACCGCTGCCTTTCGGCATCGGGGTTACAGGCTACTGGCAAGAACAGGACTTGAGGCCCATAGGTAATATTGGTTTAGGCGTTGACCTAGATGGAGCTTTTGACCTCTTAGAATTAGCAGAATTGGCAGTTCCAGGCACAGGTTTAACCGTGGCAAACAGAGCTGCAGTTGAGGGTGCTATTGGTGCTCTTGCTGGAGGTGCTGCCACTTCAGTAGTAAATACTACCGCCACCGCCACCAAAGTTGAAAGTGAAGTGGACAACTACAACGTGCGTCTAGATGCATGGGTTTTCCCTTTCCTAAACATATACGGAGTTGCTGGAAAAGTTGAAGGTGAAAACACAGTAAGCGGAGTCAGTATAACAAATAATTGGACAGTTCTAGGATCACCAGTCACAGACATTTTGGACCCGCTTAAAGCCCGCGTTGATGCCAACGGTTTTAAAATCAACTATGACGGAGAAGTTTACGGAATAGGTGCAATTCTCGCTGGTCAATGGGGTAAATATTGGGGAACGATTGACTACAACTTCACCCAAACCGAGCTCGACATTGCTACCTCCGAAATCGACACTCACACAATCTCGCCTCGAATCGGCCGTTTAGGTTCGCTTGGCAATGTAAAGGGATCTTTGTGGATTGGAGCTATGCATCAGGCAGTCGATGAAATTCATAACGGTAAAATCAACTACTCGGGAATTGACGTTGAATTTAAT
>JACNJI010000001.1 GCA_014382645.1 Verrucomicrobiota bacterium
ACGATAGAATCGATGTCGTTACGCGAGGTCTAATGGGCTTCACTGTCGGTTGCGCCAGATGTCATGATCATTTTTTCGATCCTATCCCTCAGGAAGATTACTATTCTCTATATGGGATATTCAACCTTGCTCGCCAACCGAAGGAGCTGCCTTTTGTAGGTCGTCCGGACATGGCTTCAGGGGACTACAAGGAGTTCGAGACAAAGCGCAAGGAATTGGAGGCTGTCGTAATAAAGCATCTTAGATCAAACTGGAATTCCGTGCGTTCTAGAGATGGGCTGACTGCCTATTTGGAACTTGTTCGTGACGGGCGTGAACTTTCGGACGACCGGTTCGAGGCTCTTGCCGCCAAACGTAAACTCTTTCCGAAATTGGCTCGTCGGTGGCGTGCTTTTTTCAAGGTGAAGACTAGGCAAGAAGATCGAATTTTTGCCGTCTGGCGTGCTTTTGAAAAGGCGCCTCCCGAAAAATATCCAAATACCGTAAAGTCTCTATTGAAGTATAAGCCACCCTTGCCCCCCTTCCTGTTGCGAGGGCTTCGAGAGCTTAATGAAAACGATTTCAAAGAAGTGATCGGATGGTATGCTACGGAGTTCGCAGAATCGTTGAAAAAGGCAGAATCGGGTGCTGAATCCAAAGGAACGATATCCTTCGTGAAATCTTCCGGTTTTCCCGTTAGCTTTACTGTCGAAGGCGTTGAGGAATATTTCGATACCAAGGCTCGCAATCATACGAATTCTCTCCGGGCGAAATTATCCAAGCACAATACGGAGCATCCGGGCTCCCCTCCAAGGGCCATGGCTTTGGTTGATGACTCGGCGTTGCGTAATCCTCGGATTTTCGACCGTGGCAATCCCAATGCCCCCGGCCGAGAGGTTCCGAGGCGCTTCCTCGCCGCACTCTCTCACGGTGCCGATCGCAAACCTTACGAGCAAGGAAGCGGGAGACTTGAGCTTGCCAAGTCAATTCTCCATGCCGACAACCCCTTGACTGGTCGTGTCTTCGTGAATCGCGTATGGATGCATCTGTTCGGCACAGGCATCGTCCGTACGCCAAGTGATTTCGGCTTGCAGGGTGAAACCCCCACACACCCTCTCCTTCTGGATCATCTCACATACAGTTTCATCAACGAGGGATGGGATGTAAAGGATCTCATCCGCTTCATCACGACCTCTGCCACTTATCGCCAGAAAAGTGGTGTCGCCCCAATCAGCGATCCCGAAAATCGGTTTCTATCCGTAATGAATCGAAAACGCCTCGATTTCGAGGCAATGCGCGATTCCATGCTTTCTGTTTCCGGCGAACTCGACCTAAGCATGGGAGGCCGAGCCGTTTATCTTACCAAGAAGCCTTTTCCTGTTCGCCGAGCGGTTTACGGTTTTGTAGAGCGTCAGAACCTGCCGGCCCTTTTCCGCACCTTTGACTTCGCCAACCCTAACATTCATGCACCTCTTCGTTTCGAGACCACGGTGGCTCCGCAAGCACTTTTCGCCCTCAACGATCCATTCGTCATCGCTCGGGCGGAAAACTTGGCCCGGCAGGCTCAATCATCTAGTGCCGGTGATTCATTGGCGGAAAAATCGATCGAGGCTCTCAACCGCTTCTTGTTCAGGCGAGTTCTTCTGAGAGAACCATCGATAAAGGAACTGGATTCAACACTCGCGTTTGTCGGTACAAATCCTTCTCCCGGCAAGCTTGCGGATATCGCCCAATCCTTGCTCATTTCGAACGAATTCTTTTTCATCGACTAATGTTTTCTACCTCAGCAGAAAACTTACCCTTTGCTCGCCGTGACTTTCTCGCTCGGTGTGGTATGGGCTTTGGCTTGCCTGCATTAGGGGCCTTGTGTTCCGAAGATGCCGTCGCCCGGCCCGTAACGAATCCAATGATGGCTAGAGGGCCGCATTTTGCGCCAAAGGCAAAACGGGTTATTCATCTCTTCATGAACGGCGGTCCCGCTCACATGGACACCTTTGATCCCAAACCCGAACTGAGCCGATGGTCGGGCAAGCCGTTGCCCGATGGTCGTCGCCTCGGTACTGAACGTAAAACCGGAGCTGCTTTCGGATCACCGTTCAGCTTCCGGCGTTATGGCCAGAGTGGTTTGCCCGTTAGCGAGATCTTTCCGCACGTCGCGGAACATGTAGACGATCTTTGCGTAATACGTTCGATGCGCGCCGACGTTCCTAATCACGAACCTTCTCTTATGCTCATGAACTGTGGGGACGGTCGATTGGTGAGGCCGAGCATGGGATCATGGGTGACCTATGGACTCGGCTCTGAAAACCAGAACCTACCTGGTTTCGTTGTGCTTTGCCCCGGTGGTTATCCCATTACCGAAACACAAAACTGGCGTTCAGCTTTTCTTCCCGGAATTTATCAAGGAACCCACGTCGATCCATCCAAAGGCGGTCCGTCGGACGTGATCCCAAACCTGAAACCCGCTCGCTCCGACAGCAGGCAAGCAAGCCAACTCGATTTGCTCCGATCCTTGAATCGTCGCCATGGTGAGGAACGCAGAGGGGATGC
>JACNJI010000327.1 GCA_014382645.1 Verrucomicrobiota bacterium
GCTAATATTACAACTTTCATTTATATTATGTATAATAAATAGTTCCTAAGTCCAATCATCTGGTTTATAGCTTAAGAATCATTTTGAAAGACTTGGTCCCCACTCGATTATTGAAGGGGATTCCGTAGATCTCAAATCCTAGACTGTGGTACAATGAAATAGCTGGTTTGTTGTAATCGCGGACGCTTAGGCAAATTCCCTGCACCTTTCCTTGAGCCCAATTTATTAATTCAGACATCAACATCTTACCTATGCCTTGGTTTCTGAAATCCTCGAGCAGACCGATAGATAGTTCTGGTGTGTCATCATCTATATAACCAGCACCCTTATTCTCATAAGTCAATAGTCTCATCCAAGCAACTCCAATCAATGTTTTTTCCGGAGCAGGCGTCTCTGCAATGATTCCATAGTCGAGGGGCTTTCCCCATTCACAAACATATCTTCTTCGATCGGCATTTTTTTTAGCTTCCTCAATCGTTTCACCAGTTTTCCCCATGTCCGCAGTTACGTAAACTATCTTCCAAATCAGCTCCTCATCATCTTTGTCTATTGCTCTGAAGTCTATTTTCACCACCAAATCCTTATTGGACTAAAGAATGATTTGATACAGCAGTTGAACGCAGGGCTATTACTTTCGTATATGGTTTGCTAGCAAAACCTCGACATATTCAAAGGCCTTTTCCTCAGCAGTTTCGGGAGGAGCCCATTTGGCGTACTCGGTTTCCTCGGGGTTGAAGGGACCATTCGTCGTTTCATGAAAGATTACATATTCGGATTCAGGAATTACCGAATGAAAGCAACTGGTTGCCAGCCTGTAAAAAAAAGTAAGTCCTGAATTGCAAGGACCCATACGAATAACTTTTTCCACCCTGCCTTGATCGTCAAAGAAGACAACGGATAACCTTCCTTCGATAATGTGGAAGGATTCCGTTTTGCCTTCGTGCTTATGGGGTCTGATGTAGCTTCCCCGACCAAGTACAATGGCCATTTCATGAAGAGGGTTTTCGACATCGTCATGGAGGCAAAGCCTCACCCTTTTGCGAGGAGACTCATCCACTTTTCCTCGCAGGAAATCCACGGTGGAGTCGTTGACCTCGGTTATCGATTGACGAGTATAAAAGGCTTCCTTGCTTACTTGCTCCATTTTCATCATGCGTGGGTAATCTGTAGAGATATTGATTCAGGACGAATTGCGCGCGAACTGTTGGGGGCGATGGACAGAAATCGGCCTCCCTTTTTCTCGAACTCTTTCTGGTTTTGAATGAAGCGTTCCTCCGATAGGGGGTTGATTCCTAAGAGGCAAAGCGTAATGTCCTCTTCCACAAGCGATTTGGAATTGCGAATCGGCAAGCCACAACCCGGTATATGCAAAGAATGTTTGTTGGGATCGTCATCCACGAAAAATTCCAAGTACTTGCCGATTTCAAGAACGTTGACAAAGGTGCAGCTTCGATGTCCTGCACCCAAAATGACGATCTTCCCACCTTTGGAAACGTAATTCTCAAAGAATTCACCTAATTGCCGCTTCGTATCCGTTAAGGTCATAACAAAGAAGTTGATCCTGTTACTTTCTTTCTCACTAGCATCCTTGCTTAGTTTTTCTGAAATTTGCTCGGCCGCATGGGCGGCAACGACCAAGGCGTTTTCATCGGGATATTCAAATACCCTTGCTTGGGCTGTCTCCAGACCGTTCATGGAGAGAACCTTATCCAAACTTACCTCCGTAAAGTATGAAATATGTTCCTCCCATAAGGTGGAGACGTCTCCATTCTCAAAAGAGGATTTACAGTCCGGAACTTCAAGGACAAGGAGTCCGCCTGGAGAAAGTAAGGACTTTAGAGTCACGAGGAACTCGGATCCATGAAAGGCATGCTCAAGTACTCTGCGGGCCAACACGATTTCAAATGATCCTCGTTTCTTGAGGATTGATTCAGCGGTGCTTGAGTCCAATTTCGATTGAATGAGCGCCTCGCTTGGGTTTTCGTGTGGAAGCCCCAAGTCTTCCGAGGCACTCACTTGATGCAGTTGTGTGAAACCTGCTTTGGACAATTGCCGAAGAAGAGGTTTGTCGTGCTTGGAGATTCCGAGAATGCGAGATTCTTTGGTTATCCCGGGGAATGCAGAGATGAATTGGACCATCTCGCCTAGGTGATCTTCCGGTTCATTGAATTTGATCCAATCGAATTTAGGAACCATTGATTCAACGGGCATTGGATCGGATAATTGAGCGACACCGCAAATGAGGCATTGTCCCAATGCCATGGGGAATTTATCCGCCACCTCGTGTGTCTCGACGAAATGGTGACTGACGGGTTGGCTGCCTAGGTCAATCAAGACCTTGTAGCCATCTTCACCGCAGAGCCTGCAATTGTCCGTCATTTGAGATCGAATTCCGCATCGACAACTAATAATTCGGGGCAGCAGACAATAAATTTTCCACCGCCTTTAAGATATTCCCGATTGCCCGCAATGATCTTTTTGGCATGAATCCATGCAAGAATGAAGGTATAATCAGGCCTTCGCTCAGTTAGCTCTTTAGTCGGAAGAACTGGGATGTCATATCCCCCGATCCGCTTGTTTACTTTTTGGGGATGATCATCTACGATGTAATCTATCAAGTCTTTTAACCCCATCTGAGCAATAAGAGTGTTGCCGCTACGGGCGGCCCCAAAACCAGCTGCCGATATTCCCTGGTCTGCCCATCCCTCGGTCAGTTTGCTTACTTGCTGGCGCAGACCTGATAATTTGTCTGCAAATGATCTCAGGGTCTCAGGGCGATCGAGCAATCGATCTTCTTCGATGCTTACGATTTCCCCCACCGAAGCGGAAACCGTATGTGGTCCACCTGCCAGTTGGGCGATTCCGATGAGGGACCCTCCCTGGATGGAAACCCTTTGGAGGTCAATGAGCTCAAGACCGTTTCTTTCAAGAAATTGAATCAGTGGCTTTACTGAATGATGGGACAGATGCTCGTGAAAGAAAGTCCCGAGAAGCATATCATCAATGATATTTTGAAGATATGAAACCTCGAACACGAAGATACCTTCGGGCGAGAGCAGACTTCGAATGCTCCGGACCATGCCTTCTAGGTCATCGGTATGGGCGAAGACATTGAAAGCGGTCACGATACTTGCAGACCCATGCTGAGTGGTTATCTTTTCAGCCAAATCGGGAGAAAGGAATTCGGCGAGGGTTTCCACGCCCGAATCGGTAGCCTTTCGAGCAATTTCCCTAGCTGGATCAACTCCTAGAACCCGTAGGCCTCTTTTTTGAAAACATCGCAGGAAAGAACCGTCGTTGCTGCCGACGTCTACGACAAAGCTGTTTTTGTCAGGAGTATGGCGTTTTAAAATCATTTCTGCGCAATCTTCGAAATGATCAATGATTCCACGGGTTTGGCCCGAATGATAGGTATAGTCATCCCACAATACTTCGGGATTCACCACTTCCAGAAGTTGCACGTGTCCGCACTCTAGGCACATGTGCAAATCCATGTCATAGAACTGTTGCTTGCCCGCGGTTTCGGAGTCAGGAAAATATTTTTCAGCCAATGGGGTTGGTGCGAGGGGGACAACCAAATCAAGCTTTTTGCTTTCGCATAGCCTGCAGGTTTCTCTTTTACTTGAATTCTTTTTCACTTCAAAGGGGTTTTAGTTAGGCAATTAAAAGTTGGAAGCAGATTTCAGCCCTTCGTGCATTTTTCGGAGACTGCATTTCATTTCAGGCTTAGGGGTTTAATCGGCAAAAGTCTTGATCTTATTTTGAAAACTTTTCGGCTGTTTTCGCAATCATCCGAACGGCAAACGCAATTTCTTTTTCCGAAACGGGTGGATGTACGCAAAGTTCCAGCAAGTGATTGTCGCAAAGATTCTCAATGATCGGAAAAGAGAGAGAATTGTATTTCTTACCTTTCATCACACCGTCATATGTCGACCACTCCCAGGGTAGTCCTCTTGCAGGAACCTTTTCGGGATTAAAATGCGGATGCTTGTGCAGAAGTGTCCAAGTCATTTCCAATGGAACTCCGGAATCCTGCACCTGAGATGAAAACTCCTCCAGGTCGCAATTGAATTTTTCACGATCAAAGTGAAGCAAGACGCGATAATAGACTGACTTCGCGCAAGGGAGAGGCTTGATTACGTCAAGTCCCTCGATATCTTCCAATAGCCGCTCGAGTAACTCCGCATTGTCCTGCCTGACTTGGTTGTGGGTATCCAGCTTTCCGAGTTGAATCAATCCAAGGGCACCGGCGAACTCGGTCATGCGGTAATTGTAACTAAGTTGTTTATGGCCGAAGGAACGCAGTCGGTAAATCTTCTCATCGATTTCAGGATCATTGGTGGTGACCACGCCTCCGTCTCCAGCACTTAGTGACTTGCGTTGGTGCATACTGAAGACGCCGACATCTCCAATGCCTCCGCATCTGCGACCTTTGTATTCCGCTCCGTAGGCGTGGGATGCATCTTCAATTACTGAAAGGCCATGTTTTTGAGCCAGTTCCATAATGGGGTCCATATCCGCAGGGTAGCCAAACATATGTACGACGACGATTGCCCGAGTACGATGGGAAAGGTGTCTCGCTATCTTTTCTGCGCTCAAGGCCCTGGTCTGTGGATCACAGTCGCAAAATACGGGTACTGCGTTTTGCATGAGAATTGAGCTGGCTGAGGCAATGAAAGTGTAGGGGGTGACGATGACTTCGTCACCGATTCCAATGTCGAGAGCAGCCATTGCCAGATGCAAACCTTGGGTTGCGTTTCCCACTCCCTTGGCGAAGCTCGTACCCGTATATGATTTGAAATTATCCTCGAACTCCCTGACGCGATCCGCGGCGAACAATTGGTTCGAATCGATCACTCTTTTTACGGCTTCCTTTTCTTCTTCGCCGTATTGGGGCCAGGTGGGCCAGGCAATGGTGTTGTTCTCTTTCAACAGACAGTCGCTGCGATACATGAATAATTGATGTGCCTGAAGTTAAGATGCAACCCGCGTTTTGCAAAGAATTCGTCAGTAGCCTCGCGGGCTCCGCTATGGTGACCATAATCATCTATAATGATTGAGCCTCCGTTTTGAACGCGGTCGTAAAAGTTCACCAAGGCTGCCATCGTGGGTTCGTACCAATCCATGTCGAGTCGAAGAATCGATATTTTCTCAATTTCGGGTTCTATTGTTTCTGAGGTTACTTCTCCTTTCCGCAAAGTCACGTCGGTTCTGATTGCAGTAAGATGTTTGAGAACCGAATCGTAATGTGATTTGACCCATGATCCATTTTCCTCGATTTCCTTGTGAAACCTTTCGTTCATGTTGTTTCCCCAAGCATCCACTTCATTTTTACTTGGTTCGGGATGTCCCTCAAATGTGTCGAATCCATAAACCTTGTTCTTGCCATTGAAACGGTTCAGGGCATGACATGCCATTTCCAACCCGCCCCCTTTCCACACTCCAAATTCCAAAACATCTCCCGTCAGTCCCTTTGCAGTGATATACTTAACCGTATTCCAAAGATCATAAAGAACTTCCGCTGAGAGCATTGTCTTGGATTTGACTAATTCCAAGCAATCGTTGAATTCCTTTGGTGTGACTTTGGCAAAAAGTTTCACATGGCTTTCCTGCTGTTTTTTTTGGTAATCGATCATTTAGCTAACCTGAAGTGAATTTGAAGTAAGAAACATGTTCGAAATGTCTTGGTTTTAAGCAGGTTGAGCGATGTTCGGGTCATGAAGGAGTCTATTCAGGGAATTGGTAAGAGAGGGGAGATCGATCTCGGAGGATTCTGCCAATTCTCTTCTTTTTCGGTCCTCGGGGTGAAAGACGTTGAGGCATATGTAACACCATTTCAAATTTGCCATACGAGCAACCAAAGGCAAACGCCGGACAAAATTTCCGATTTTCTGCTTAGGAAGAAGCTCGATGATCCTATTTTTCATCACGGGAAAGAGCTCTGATGGAGCTTTGTGTTTAGGTTGGGCAAAAAAGTCTGCAATCGTTTTGGCGGGATCATCCCATCCGGCATATTCGAAATCATAAAAGCAGAGAGAGCCATTCGTTTGCAAAACCGCATTATGCAATCCGAAGTCCGACGGAGACAAAATTCGCTCCTCCACAGTGATCACTTGATTGAAACGTGGATTGGCGAGAACCTCCTCAGCAAGCTCTTTGTACTTCCTTTCCAAGTCATTCAATAAAAAGTCCTTGATCGATTTTGGTATGCTCTTTGGTTCGCTCTGGATTCGCCGTAGCCAAAAATCGTGACGTCCTTGAAGGATGCTCCAATGATCCCGTATGGAAAACGCAGATTCGGATGCGCAAGGAACTCCTTTGGCCGCTTCCGTATTTCTTCCCTGCTGGAGCTGGGTGATGAAATCGAAGCACTTTTCCCAATGGGCAGAATCGATAGGAGAGTTTGAATCAAAAAAATCGCCATGCAACCACTCGAAAACGGCGATTCCCAAGTTTTCTTCCTTTGCAATAAGCTGCGGAAAGAGCTCAAGTTCAAGGGTCTCAAGGTATTTGGCAAAGGCATTTTCGTGGAGCAAGCGGTCTCGTGTATCCGATGGATCCTTGAAATATACCTTGCCCATGAGAGTCTTGTTGCCAGTGGAAATCTTATAGGACCGGTTGTTTCCTCCTCCTCTGAGTGTTTCCAATCTTAACTTATCAGAGGAAGGCAAGTTAAGAAGTGTTCTGAAGCTGTCCTCGTGCAGATTTGATGGAAGGGTAGTTGGAGCGGATATGGATACTTTATTTTTGTTCCCGGGGCAATCCAGTAGCTGGTCAGCATTCATCCATGAAAGTATGGACTCCAGAGATTCATGTTCTTTGCCGAATAAAATCCCTTTAGTGAAGCTGGGGAATCTCTCATGTTCGAGAACGGTGGTAAGATCGTCGATGAAAAGGTCGCAATTTTCTCTTCCTATCCGTTCGACCTTATTCTCCAAGGTCGTTTCAAAAAAGCAATTTTCCCCGATAATGCGTTGAGGAGATAGTATGCCCATCTCTTTTAACCATTCGATGGCTGCCTCATGCAGGTCAATCGGTGCCCCGGAAGCAGGAAAAATAGTTCTATGGCTGACCACGATGATTTTATGGTCGAGGGATCCCGCTTTTTCCAAGAAATCGACAAATCCGGCAAAGAGGGCGGCTGATGAAATATTAGTTCCGTATATCCTTCCTTGGATTCGGGTCCATTCGAGATTGCCATTTTCCTTGCCGAGGAAAAAGTCCTTAACCACTTGCTTCGGCTTTTCCTCCTTTTCAATAGAGAGCCCTTCGTCCAAGGCGACCTTCCTGAAGGACTCGTCATGGCAGGCAATGGTGTTGTCGAAATCAATTCCTATGATCATCGGCGAGAATCTTTTCTTTCCGTCCGGAATTCGGGGAACTTGGGAAAAAGGCCATTTCCCGGCATGAGGAATGGCGGGGTTTCAGAATGTAATGAGAGTATGGGTGCTCTCTCCCGAACGCATTCTTGAGATTGCCGAATTTACGTCCTCGAGCTTACAGCGATGACTAACGAAATCATCCAAATGAAATACGCCTTCATCCATCATCTGCGTGTAGCGTGGAATGTCGAGGTGAGGCTGGCTCTGTCCACCTTCGGAACCGGTCAGCGTTCTTCCGAAATGAAGGGGTAGGGTATTCAGGCTTACTTTCTGATCAAATCGGATTACTCCGAAAAGAACGCAGGTACCTTCCTTGGATGTCAGTTCGTAGGCTCTCTCAATGACCTTGGGATTCCCCGTTCCCTCAATCATCACATCGACCTCCGCTTTTCCCAGAATATCGCAAAGAGCATCTTCCAAAGCGACTTCGCTTTGATTTACGCAGTGAGTGGCTCCGCATTTTTTCGCCTGCTCGAGCTTGTGGTCGAACAAGTCGACCGCGACTATCGGATTCGCCCCCGCAAGCTTGGCGCCTAAGACGGCACCGAGTCCGATGCCACCGACCCCAATTATGCAGACCGATTGCCCGATTCGTACTTTGGCATCGTTGGAGATGATGCCGAAGCCGGTGGTAATGGTATCTGCCATAAGGGCGGACACTTCGTGCCCATATTTCGGCTCAATCGGAGTAAGCCTGCTCTCCGAAATGATGGAGTGCTGATTGAACGTCGTAATATGTCCGGCGTTCACCTGTGTCCCCTTCCAATCATAAGTTGGACAAGGGCCCGAGATGCCGGGTGCCGGACGCCAGTGGCAGACGACGTGTTCGCCTTCCCTTACGCGAGTAACGAGAGGTCCCACCTCGCGGACGATTCCGCCTGCCTCATGTCCAAGGAGGTGGGGGAGATAGTCATCAGGACCCTTGACCCCGTCGATTTCGCCCAGTTGCGAACCGCAAATGCGTGTCGCCTTGATTTCCACCAGAACCTTGCCGGGCCCGAGTGAGGGAACCTCGACTTCATCAACGATGAGTTCCTTGTTTTGGGAGACGAGAATGGCTGCTTGGGTTTTCATTCGAAAAAGATGAAACTGTGGTCTCCGGAGTACCCGGTGCTTTCAAACCACCACTCCCATTCCTCGGGGGAGCAAAAAGCCTCGCAGGTCAATTGCCAATAGAGCAGGTTGGCTTTCTCACTTTCGTTGCGGTAAGATTCCACACACAAATACTTTCGGTCCTGTCCGACCCTCTCGATTTCCCTGAGAGCCGAATCGAGGTCATAATTGGGGAGGTTGTGAAGGGTGTTGAGCGATAGCACGAAATCAAAGGCGTTGTCTCCCCATGGGAGCTGGTTGGCTCCGCCTGTGGTAATGGAGTCCCGTATTTCCTCCTTGGAGTGCTCCTTGGCGTATTCGGAAATATCAAGGCCGAAAACCTCAACGCCGGGAACTGCCAAGGTGAAATCATACATCAGGAATCCCTTCCCGCAACCGATGTCCAGAATCTTGTCTCCGGGCTTGATGCCATAATGCTCTGCCATGGCTTGGGCTACCTTAAGCCAACGGCCGTCGTACTTCATTCCCCCGTAACCCCAGCGACGATCCCCGTCCCAATAATCGTATCCCCATGACTTCGCTTTTTCGGCGGCTTTTGCCTTGGGGTATTCGGTAACCCTTGCGACATAGTCGCGCGTGGTCGACTTATGGAGCAGGGAAATGAAATCTAGGTTGGCCATGGTAAGTGAATCTTTCAGGCAGGACCAATGAAGTGCGTGATTTGTTCGAGTAACCCCGCCTTGTCCAGTCTGCAGACCTTGCGGGCTGATTCCTGGTTGCCGGTGTAAAGCAGGAATTGATCAGGAGTGCCGATCGTGAAGAGTCGCGCCTTTGTCTTGGCTTGACTGGAAAACCATTCCGCCACTGCGGACCCGAAGCCGCCCTTCCTGCTATGCTCCTCGACTGTGACAACGTATTCATGCTCAATGAAAATCTGCTCAAGGCACTTCTCGTCCAAGGGCTTCACTGAATGAAAACTGTAAAGGGAGGAAGAGATTCCGCGTTCTTCGAGTTCATCCGAGACAGACGAACAATTTGGCAATATATTGCCTGTTGCGAGAAGGGCTACGGATTCCCCGCGCTTCAGGCAAATGGATTTACCTACCTCGAATTCATCGAGGGCTTTCCCGTGTACGGGAGCCTCTCCTTTTTTCCCGATCCTCAGATAGGTTGGCTTTGGGTTCTTGAAAAAAGCCTTGGTTGCGGCGCGCACCTCGAGGGGGTCACCTGCGCAGATAACCTGCATGTTCGGAAGGCTCCTCATGAGGGCAATGTCCTCGAGCGAATGATGGGTTGACCCGTTGGAGGCATAGGAGAGGCCTCCTCCCACGCCAACCAACAGGACGGCTGCATCGTGATAAGAGACGTCGACTCTTATTTGCTCAAAGGCCCGGTATATGAGAAAGGAAGCGATGGTGTAGACAACTGGCTTCATTCCGGTCATTGCCAAGCCGGAGCCCATGGTGACCATATTTGCTTCGGCCACGCCGCAGTTGACGAATCTTTCGGGGTTGCTTTCCTTATAGTTGTCAAAAAGCCTGTTTCCGATGTCGCCGGACAACAAAACGACCGAGGGATCGTCTTTGGCAATTTGCGTGATTTCATCTGCAAAGGCGTTTCGCATATTCTAGAGGCTTTCTATTCCAAGCTCGGCAAAAGCGGAATCGACCTCTTCTTTCGTTGGAATACGATAATGCCAGTTGTTGTCGTCCTCCATCGTTTTGATCCCTTTGCCTTTGATCGTATCGGCAATAATCGCAAAGGGTTTGTCAGAGTCTTTCGCCGTTTCAAGCGCAGATTTAATTTGTCGGAAATCATGCCCGTCAATGCGGAGGCTATTCCAGCCGAATGCCTCGAACTTTTCTTCAAGCGGCTCGAGGGCTGTGACTTCTGTGCTCCTTCCAGTAGCCTGCCATTTATTGAAGTCGACTATCGCGATGAGGTTGTTCAGCTTGTGAACAGGAGCCAACAGGGCTGCTTCCCAAGTTGAACCCTCGTTGCATTCTCCATCGCTGAGGAGACTGACGACGGAGAAGGGGATTCCATTCATTTTGGAGGCCAGTGCAATTCCTGTTGAAATCGAAAGGCCGTGTCCCAGAGATCCTGTAGCTGCCTCTATCCCCGGAACGCAATGGGGGGAGGGATGTTCGGGCAACGGGGAACCTTCCTGTGCATAACCCTCGAAGAGTTCGGGAGAGAAGAAACCTCTCTCGGCAAGAACTGCATACAAGGTTGTTATACCATGGCCCTTGCTCAGAATAAAGCGGTCCCTGTCGGGACTTTTGACTTGGCTAGGGCTGATTTCGAGAAAGTTCCAGTACAGGTAGACGAGAAGCTCGACAAAGGAAAGAGAACTTCCCAAATGCGGAGTTCTGGCCTGATGGGAAAGCTGTATGATCCTTCCACGTATTCTAGCCGCAACGGCAAGCAAAGGCTCGAATTCCCTTTCGGTTTTTTGGGGATGGTCAGTGGAAGCGATCAAATTTCCGAAAAGGTTTAGAAGTTTATCATCGTCTGGGCAGCCTTGAGCAAATCGGCCTTTTTGATGGCTTCAGCATTCCCTATGATCCTGACAGCCTGAGCACCAGCCATTTGGGCCAAGTAAGTGCCTGCGTCCACGGGCAATCCTTTTGCCGCCGCAAGGGAAGCTATGGTGCAAAAGGCATCCCCGGCTCCGACGGGGTCGACAACTTCGTTTTCAAATGACGGACATCGGGACACGTGATTCTCCGCATCGAGCCCCAGAGTTTCGATTGCTCCGCGAGTCAGCCATGCGTACTTTGCTGAAAGATCGTGCTTAAGTCCTTTGAGCGCTTCGGGGAAATCTGGTTTTTTAAGGCCGCAGGAAAGCTTGATCTCCGTTTCATCGAGGGAAAAGGAGTCCGCCCTGGAGTATTGCCGGTTGATGATGTTGTATCCGTGATTATAACTATTGGTTTGGCAATTCAAGGAGAGAAAAGGAGCTTTTTCCTGGACGAGTTCACGAATCCTTGGGGTCAATAGACCGTGCCCGAAGTCCATCACGAGCACGAGGTCGAAGTCTTCGATCATGGAGTCCAAGGAGTCCAGAACTTTCTGTTCAGCTGAGTCGGAAATTTCAGCTTCGTTTATGTAATTGACTGAAAAAAGCTTATTTAATTCGGCACCATCCTTGTAAGGTTCGACAAAGCGGAGCTTTCGGACGGTCGTGAATTTGTCACAGCTTACGATCTTGTTGTTATCCTCCTTGACGAATTTTCGAATGATCGGCTCAACCCAAGCTTCGCTACCAACCAGACTGACGAACTGGACATTCTCGGTAAACTCGAGAGCGTGCCTGTACACGGCCAAGGCTCCTCCTGCCTGCTGGTTCCCGTAAAGACGTCTCCCCGATAGGATACGATTCTTGGAAGTCAGGCCTTGAACTTGAACCGTTTCATACTCGTCGAAGATAATGTCGCCGACGATCAAGACCTTCAGGGTGGAAAATGAATCAATGATCGAACGTATTTCATTCGATGAGTATCTCTTCGCTATGGATTGGCAAAAAGACTTTACCTCAGGAGATTGAGTGGAGAAATTTCCGTGCAATAGTTTGGTGGAAGAGAAGACCACTGATCCTGCGTAGCGAATGACTCCTCCGGTTGCCTCTACTGTTCTGACGTCATCGGCCATGTTGCCGGTGACATCCTCCTCCGCATTCTCGTATTCCTTGCCTTTGCAGTAAATGTCAGGACTCACTGCCTCAATTGCTTCAATTGCCGCAGGGTAGGGTATTATTGCAACGTAATCGACTGATTCGAGGGCAGTGATGGACTTGAG
>JACNJI010000237.1 GCA_014382645.1 Verrucomicrobiota bacterium
TTGTCATTGCGAGGAGCGTAGCGACGCGGCAATCCAGCCGAACCATTCGGCAACCCACGGCATCGCCCCGGCATCCCACATGACGTTTTAGACTGGATTGCCACGTCAGTTCTCTTCGAGACCTTCCTCGCAATGACAAAAAAGTGAGGAGACCTGATTGCCACGCCCTACCGGGCTCGCAATGACAGCACAGGGGATACGTCCCTAAACCTGAGACGAACCCACCTCGCCCGCCACTCCCCACCGTTGTCATTGCGAGGAGCGTAGCGACGCGGCAATCCAGCCGAACCATTCGGCAACCAACCACCCCGCTCGGGCATCCCGCATAACGCATCAGACTGGATTGCCACGCCCTGACGGGCTCGCAATGACAGAGAGAGTGCGTGGGTTGCCAGACCCTGACGGGCTTGCAATGACAGCCTAGGGGCGAGGTTCGGGAGAGTCTCAGTCTTTCTTTTCCCAGAGGAACATGTGCTCGAGGCCCGTTCGGTGCGGGTAGGAGCGGGGTGTCCAATCGGAGAGGAGTTGGAAATTCGTTGAGAATCTTTTGATGATTTCCTCCCTGTCGGTACCAAAGGGCGGGCCTTCCTCGTCCTTGGGCAGCATGTAGTGGACGGCGAGGAGTTTGCCCTTTGGCTTTAGCCAGTTCCGGCAGGCCGCGACGTGATCTGGGCGTCGAGCCGGATCGATGGCGCAGAAGAAGGTGTGCTCGAAGACGTAGTCGAAGGCGTCGAAGGGTTCGTCTTCGAGAAAGTCGCCGAGACGGAAGGTGGCGTCGGGTAGGGAATCCGGGGTTTGCTCCTCGGCGCCTTTGACGGCGGCTGGGGCGAGGTCGTAGCCCACCACTTCGAAACCGGCTTCGGCCCATGCCCGTGCGTCGTGCCCGAAACCGCACCCGGGGACGATGACCTTGCCTGTCGGGTGGTCTGCGTTTTCGGCCAGCCAATCGACTAGTCCGGGGGAGGCCTCTCCTTTGTCCCATTGGACGTCGCCCTCTTGGTAGCGTTGTTCCCAATCGTTCATGTGGTTAGTTTACTTGAAGTGTTTTCATCAAAGAGAGGAAGGATATATTTTGGCATTTGTCATTGCGAGGAAGGACGAAGTCCTGACGCGGCAATCCAGCGGACGCGTAGGGCATTCGCATTGCGTCTCAGGCTGAATCGCCACACCACTTTGTGGCTTGCAATGACAAGGGTGGGCGGGGTTCATTAATCTGAAGGAGGCTCCGTGTTCTCTGCGTATTGGTGAGAGGTTTCTTTCCATCAATCAAGCGACAGGCTCTCAACTTCTTTCTGGGTGAGGGCTCGGTCGAATAGTGCGACCTCGTCTATGCGTCCTTCCCAGTTTGACCGGTTGTCGTTGCGTCCGCCGATGAAGATGTCTTCCGCAGGCAGGTTGGCTGTTACCTTCGCCTCGATCTCGATCTTGCCGTCGAGATAGACCCTGACGTCCTCGCCCTTGCGTACCAAGGTCGCCTGCATCCATGTCCAACGCTTAACCGATGATTTTCCAGGATGGGTTTTGCCACCGTCGCTAAAGAGCAGGTTTCCTTTCCCGTCCAGACCGAGGTGATCGCCGAGGGCGTCGAGCGAATGGTCGCGTCCTCGACTGAACATCCAACCGAGCACGGTTCGGGAATTGTCGGGCATGCCGTTCCAGAACCGGAGGGAAATGGCGTAGGTGTTTCCAAGTTTCGGCAGGCGTGCTCGGAGGCGACCGCCGGCGAAGTGGGCGCAGCGGTTGACTTGGCCGGGCGTAAAACCTTTCGAGTCCGGTCCCTCAAGGTAGAAGACCACTCCGTCCTCGTAGTGACCGTCGCGGTTGCCTTGCTCGTCGATTGCGAGCGGGCCTTGTAATTCGTCCATGCGCCACCAGTGAATGGGTTTGAGTTCGGCGATGGCCTTTGCCAAGGAGCCTTGCGAAACCAGTGGGACGCGACGTGGTTTTGCAGAAACTTCTTCAAGAAGCCGCAGGCAGGCTTCCGTGATTTTCGGTTCCGCCTGTACCTCGAGCCCGGCGGAGCGGGCGGCCCAAGTGTTGTAGCCTCCGAGGAAATGTTGCTCGGGCGGGGGGATGTACCCGTCGCCGCCATTGGCCAACTCGATGACCATGGTCTTGGGGAACGGGCTTTTCGCCTTCAGCTTGAGACCGGTTAGGGCGTAGGTCTCGTTGGGAGTGGTGGTGATCGTCATGTCTCCTATGCGAAGAGCCTGCAGGACGATCTCCGTTTGTTGGCGTTTGTGGAGGACGATTTGCTCGAAGGCGTATACTTCGGTTTTGGTCTTGGGGTTACGTTCACCCATTTCGGCAACGATTGCCTCGGACCATTGGAGAAGCCCGACGTCGGGGACGCGGTACTTGAGGGTCATGCGGGTTTCAGCCATGGCGAGGTCGAGGTTCGTGCGATGCTTGATCTTGCGGTAGTCGAGGAGCGCGCGTTCGGCCAAGCTCTTGGCGTAGGAGTCGATTTGCATTTGCTCCTCCTTCTTTGGCGGATCCACGGACCAGTTGCGGAGTGTGTAGTCGCGACGCCAGATATCCCCGCTGCAACCGTGGGACATGATGCCAACGAAGCTTTCGTCCGCATCGAGCATGTCGCCCAAGTTGTTTGCGAATCTACCGAAGTAGTCCGAGCTGATTGCCTTGACGCCGGCGAAGTAGTGCATGGAAAAATTGGCCAGGATGGCGAGTGGTTTACCCTTTCTGTCTTGGATCGAGATGAGGGTGAGATCGGGATCCTCGGGGCCGGATTCGCCCGTGACGTCGTTCCAGTTGCGACCCGCGTGCATGTTGGCCCGCACGGTGGGGTTGCCGAAGGGATCTTTTTCAATGCGGTCGGGCCGGCGTATCCAGCGGCGTAGTGCGGTGAATTCGGCGGCGTTCGCTTGGTTCCATCCCGCCTGTGCTGGCTGTAATTTCTTTTGGGCCTCGGCGATGGCCTCGGCAATTTTTCCTTTCAGGTAGGGAGTGTACCGAGGGTCCGCATTGGTACCCAGACAGGCGAGGGTGGAGGGCGCCGTGTGGGTGTGAGTGGCGGATACCAGGATGCGGTCGGTGGGGATTCCTGTCCGCTTGGCCGCCAGGGCCTTGGCCTCGTCCAAAAGGGGCCGCGGCATCATGCAACTGTCGACCACCACGATGGCGATCTCGCTCTTGCCGTCCGCCAGAACAATGGCCTTGGCGTAGATGGGGTCGGTCACCCCGGTGGCGTTGCGACTCGTCATGCCGCCGTTGACCAGTACGGGGAACTTTTTTGGGGTGACGTCGAGGGCTACGGCTCCCGCCCGAAACTCGGCACCGGTGAGGTGCGAGAAACAGAACGTAAGTATGAGGGGTAGGGCGTGAACAACTTTCATCCCCGCACCTTGAGTTTTCCGAGTGGATATTGGCAAGCCGAAGGATAAGGGACCTTGGTTTTCTTTGCCACCGCTTTGACCATTAACGGCCCGAACCAAAACTTTATGACTTTTGCCGGTTTTCGTCTTGGCGGTGTGACCACAGCTAACGCAATATGTCCAGTCGTGAAATATTTCGTTCTATGTACGTTGCCGTTCCTTGCCCATGTTTCTTGGGCTAATCCACTTTCGCCCGAGGAGGCATTGGCCGCCTTTCGGTTGGAAACGGATGACTTGCAGGTTTCCTTGGTCGCGGCTGAACCCGAGGTGGTCGATCCCGTGGCCCTTTGCTTTGACGAGAAGGGCCGGCTGTTCGTGGTGGAGAGCCGAGGGTACCCTCACCCCGGTAAGGGATTGCCGAATGAACATGCGGGTGTGGTTGTGCGGCTGGAGGATGCGGATGGGGATGGGCGCTTCGAGAAACGGACGACTTTCGCCGACGGCTTCACTTTTCCCAACGGAATCCTACCATGGGGAAACGGATTCTTCGTGACCGATGCCCCGGACGTTCTCTACTTGGAGGACGTTGACGACGATGGGGTAGCGGACAAGCGGGAGGTAGTCTTGACCGGTTTTTTCACGAACAGCAGCAGCGAGCAGTTGCGGGTAGCCTCACCCACCTTGGGGCCGGATGGCTGGGTGTACTTGACGAGTGGATTGACCGGCGGAAAAGTAACGTCGCCGAAACATCCTGATCGGCCTGCGGTGGAGGCCAGGAAGAACGACTGGCGTTTTCATCCCGAGACCTTCTTGGTGGAATCACTGACGGGCTCCGGTCAAGTGGGCCAGGCTTTCGATCGAGAAGGGCGTCGTTTTGTTTGCGATAACCGTCACCCGCTTCGCTGGGTGGTGTTTGATTCCGGTGTTCTTGAGAGAAACCCGAACTTATCCGGTGCCCGGACGGTCATGGACTTGGCCGAACCCGGTTCTGCGACACCCCTTTTCCCTCTCGCACCCGATACCACCGCTGCAGGATATATTCCAAAGCTGATGCAACACTTGCACGCCGGCAGCTTCACTTCCTGCTGCGGGCTGTGTTTCTTTACCGGGGATGGCTTGCCCCGACACCGTGGAAGTTTCTTCATTTGCGAACCTGCCCAGAACCTCGTTCATTGTAGGTCGGTCGTGGAGACAAAGGTGGAACTGACTTCAAGACCATCTGCCGCGGGTCGCGAGTTTCTAGCCTCGCCCGACCAATGGTTTCGACCGGTGTTTGCAGCGAATGGTCCCGATGGGGCTCTCTACCTTTGCGACATGTATCGCAAGTACGTCGACCATCCCAATTACCTTCCGCCCGAGGCCGCCGCAGGGATGGACTTTGCTGCTGGCAAGAAGCGCGGACGCATATGGAGAGTTTCCTCGAAAAGCGAAGCCAAACCGATGCCTTGGCGTCAATCGAAGGGTGTTGGTCTCGCCATAAGCCAAGCCTTGAAGGCCAAGGGAAATCTTTCTCGTCTCGCCGGGTTGGCCGAGAAGTCCGGCGCGAATCCATGGTTCCGGGCTGCCATTTTTAGTTCTTGTCCCGGAAGCGCAAAGGAGCTGGCGGGTAAGCTTTCCGCAAAAGTTTCTCCCGCCTTCATGGAGGAAATCGCTCGCATTTTGGCAAAGGAGGAGCCCACCGACAAGTTGCCCCACAGCGTCCGGGAGCTCTTGGATAAAAAAAAGGATTGGAGTTTCCCCCAGCGTTTGGCCTTTTTGCTTGGGTTCAGTGAGAATGTTCGCAAGCCCTTTTTTGCCGATCTACAGCCCAAGGCCCGGTCGGCTTCGATCAATCGGAAGTTGCCTTTGATCGATCGTTTGTTGGCCATCCGTTTTCTTGATCGAGGAAACCGTTCACAGCTCCTTGACCTAATCGTTCCCTCTCAACCGAAGGAGGTGCGGGAAGCATCCATTCGCTCGCTTGCTCAAACCGACGACTTGGCCCATGGCGCAAAACTTCTCGCCCTGCACCCGACCCTTGGCCCCGACGACAGAAATATTCTCGCCGATGCTCTTCTTGGCCGAAAGGCGTTTCATCCGCTCGTCCTCGATTCCTTGGAGTCGTCATCGCTCCCTTTGCATGCGGTGAGCCTTAATCTGCGACCTCGTCTTACGGGGAATCCCGCCACGAAGATTCGGGCCGCCAAGTTGTTTGACGCCGGTGAAAGCTCGGACCGGATGAAGGTTTATCTAGACCACAAGAAGGTTCTCACCCTCTCCACCGATGTTTCTGCTGGAAAACCGATCTTTCAACGAGCCTGCGCATCTTGCCATCGTCTCGGTGATGTCGGGTACGCCGTGGGCCCTGACCTTACTGGTCTTCGGAATCAACCCGCCGACGCCCTTTTGCTTCATCTCCTCGTTCCCAACCGGGAGATCTACCCAAATTACGTTCTCTACCAAGCCGAGACTACGGATGGTCAGACCCACGCCGGCATCCTTGCCGAGGAATCCGCGAGCGCCGTCACCTTGGTCCTTCCACTTGGTAAGCGCGAAACCATTTCTCGCGCAAAGTTGAAGAGTCTGCGGGCATCTCCCGTCTCCCTTATGCCGGACGGTCTCGAGCAAACCATGACTCGACAAGAATTGGCGAACCTGCTCGCCTTTCTCCGTAACTAAGTAAAAGCGAGATCTGGCTCGGTTTCCTACTTAGACGTCTTGAGACGAATGCGGCGGTATTCCATTTGCCCGCGATCCCCCTCGAGTCCGATGGGGCCGGTGGCGGGTACCTTGAACTCGGCGTTGAGGACTTCCCCGTTGCAAGTGCAATGGGCAACCCCTCCTTTTACCACGGCCACAATTTCGTTCCATTCCTGTGGTTTGTAATTCTTTAGGTCCTTCCAAGGGCCGGCCAAGACGTAATCGCGACATTGGAGCTGGGGCTTACGTATGAACACGCCGCTGTCCGCGTTTGGCGTTGCCCGAAACTCGAGCTTTAGGGTGAAGTCCTTTGGGAACTCCTTGGTCGTCCAAAGCTGCTGGGCGCGGCGACCCTCGGGAGGGGTAGTGACAACGAGGCGACCGTTGATTGCCTTGTAGCGGCTATCGTCGCTGGCTTTCTTTCCATCGAAGCCAGCAGTCTGCTTGAAGGTTTTCTTTGCACGAAAGCCCCAACCGCTAAGGTCCTTTCCGTTGAAGAGGCTGACGAATCCGGGTTCCATGGCAAAGTCTTCGGGCTTAGTCTCGATAAAGCCATTGGTGGCGAGCAAGGGTCGGAGGGCGGCGGCCCATTTTGCGTAACCCAGCTTGTTCGGGTGGAGTAGGTCGGGGAATTCCAGTTTCTTCGCATCTCCCTTGGCATCCGCGAAGAGAAGCCAAGTGTCGAGCACAGTCACTTGAGGATCGCCCTTGACGGCGGCGAAATAGAGCTGGTTGATCTTCTTTATCTGGTCGGCCGGTCGTCTCTTGCTGGCCGAACTTGGGAAGGTGTGGCAGAGAATGATCGGCATCTTTGAATTGTGCTTTTTTAACTTGGCGATGATGAGTTTCAAGTTTCCGGCAATGACCTCGGGGGATGCCTTTTCTTCTAGGTCGTTGGTGCCGATCAGGATGACCACGCCCTTGGGGTTGAGATCGAGAACGTCTCCCTTCATACGGATGAGTACGCCGCGCGTGGTGTCCCCGCTGATGCCGCGGTTGGCCACCTTGACTCCGGGGAAGCTGTTGCCCATGTTGTCGCCCCAACCCTGGGTGATGGAGTCGCCGAGAAATACCAAGGCTCCTTGATCCTGCTCAACCTTCTTGGCCCAGTCCGACCTCTTGCGCTCCCAGAGATTCTGAAACCAACCGTATCGGCGTATGGGGCCTTCGCCCGGCAAACCTTCATCGGTGGCGGGGATGGCGAACTTGGACGCGGCGAAAGCGAGATCGGATGAGATCAAGGTTGCCGCCAGCAGAAGAAGGGAAATGGGGGTAAGTTTCATGTTAATCGTTCCGATGTTATTTGACGCAAAGTTTTAGACTGCGACTTATGTTGAGCTGTGTGGAAAAGGCCTTGGGATTTCTATGACTCTTTATTCGATCCATCGGAAGCCTGGTAAAAGGATATCCACAATTTCGGATGGAGGTCATTGGCGTTAGGAGATTGGAGTTTCTCCGGTCTGCCTCAACCTTTATTCTGACTCACGAGGAATCTTTTTTCAGGTCGATCAAATATTTCACGACGTGTTCGACGTCGAGTTCGGCATCAAACTTGAAGGTGATCATTTTTGCATCGTCCGCACCAAGGGTAATGATTTGGCTGGCTCGCCCGATTTCCTGTGAGGTCTGGTTTAAAGCCTTGGCTATAAGTTCCCCTTCGACTGCTTCCTCGGAGATGAGGTAGATCGAAACATCCTTATCAAGAACTTTGGACACGGTCATGGAAAGCTTCTTGGCAGTAAGTTCAGAGCTTAAGGTTACCGGCTTTTCCTTATCTCCGCATGAAGCAATTCCCAAGACTAACAAGACAAGAACTGAATATTTCTTTAAAATTTCCATTTTAGGGGATTGTTGAACAATTCGAAGGAACGACAGTTGTACAAGTTGGCTGAAACTTCAACCATGATATCCAAGCCCAAGAGGTCAAGCCAACATCTATTGCTGTTCTTGGCTTAGGAAATGGATTTGTTCAATTCAGCAAGTTGCTTGTCGTGAGAATTCGTCAATGCGATTAGGCAGGCAATGGCGCCGGCTAGAGCCAAGGCCATGTCGGACTGCGTGTCCCAGACATATCCCTGTGTGCCGAGAAAGTCATCGGCAGCTTCTCCGATCATGATTGCCGCCCACCACTCGATCAATTCGTAAAAGGCGCTGAAGGCCAAGCAGACCGAGACGATTAGAAAGTTTCGCCATCCCCGGGAAGTCACGACTTGCTTCCGAATAAGGATTTCCCGAGCGATCAAGGCGGGTACGAAGCCTTGCATGAAGTGACCCACCTTGTCGTAGTTGTTTCTTTCCCACCCGAAGGTTTCGCCGATCCAATCAAAAAGGGGGACTTCCGCATAGGTGTACTTCCCTCCCACCATCAGAACGATGCAATGAAGTAGAATCCAAAAAGAGAGTAGGGGAGTGAGGGGGAATGATTTACGGGTAATCCCCATTACGATCAAGCCGATGATTGCCGGTCCCGCTTCCATAAACCAAGTCAGTCGATCTTTCGGTTCGATCCCCGACCAAAATAGGACGCCGAAAAAAATACCAAGCCATAGAAAGGTTTTCTTCATCATCGATTTAGCCTGCTCCATCCGCCCTGTGTCTTTTGCCGTTCAACATCGTCCCGACCCATGTGAAACGAATCAGGTGTCTATAGGAAAGCAACAGCAGACCAGTTGCGGTTATGCATACGAAGACGAACTTGAGCAAACTGGGCAGGGGCCATTCCGCAACCCAGATTTGAATAATTTGAAGGACTAGGATATGAGCGAGATAGAGCCAGTAGGCGGAATCCGACAAGTAGCGAACCTTCGAGTTTTTCTTGGAGAAGAACCTTCGAAAGAGCCCGATCATCCCAAGGATCATTAGCCAAGCATAGGCAGCCCCGGCGAAGGAGGCGATTTCCCTCTGGTGTTCCATCCCCTTGGCCTCCATTAGGCTCAGGCCGATGATAAAGGCGGGCACAGCCAATACAAAATAAACGGGCCAAAGGCGTCCCGCCTTTTCGATAAACCCGGAATGTCCGAAGCAAATTGCCCCGTATCCGAAGAAGATCGCGAAATAGCCCAGTTTGATCCAGTCGGGTTCGAGCGTCACCGTGGTGTCGGGCCCGAAATTCTCACGCATACAATACTGAACCCACCAAGTTAGGGGGATGAGCCAAAGCAGGCGCAGAGGAGACTCGGCAAGCCAAGGGAGCAATCGGGGAAAGGGAAGGAATTTGAGAAGGCCGGCCAAGGCGACGAATCCGACGATCAGGTAGAGCAGGTCGTAAAGGAACCAAAAGTGATGAGTTATGAATTGACCGTTCAAGATGTAGGTCCGGGCAAACCAGTCATCCTTTTCTTGGGCAGGTTTCCCGCCAAGAATCCGAATCACTTCTTTTCTTCCTTTCTTGATTTCATCGAATTGAACGGCGAGGTTAAGGAAGTCCTCTGCAGTCGACTTCGTGGTTTTTTTATCCGTGTAGGCACTCCACAGGGGGACCGATCCGTACTGGTTCTTGAGCTTTGAGTCCGCTCCCTTTTTTAGAAGAATTCGAACGCTTTTTGGTTGTCCCAGAAAAGCTGCGAAATGAAGCGGGGTTGAGCGAGAACCGTCCCTCGCGTTGACATCGGCTCCGGCGTCGATCAAGGCATGCATCACTTCAATCTGTCCGGTCCCAGCAGCCCAGTGCAGGGGGGTTATTTGCTTCGCATCCTTTTCGTTCGGGTCAATGCCGCTGCCCAGAAACGATAACAACTCTTCCAAGTCCCCGGCTCGTGAGGCTTCCCAAATGTCTTTGGCCGTTTTCTTTTTGGCTCCGATGGATTGATTGCTTTCTGAGATCTGGTCCTGATTTCCTTCGGAGGAAAGTTCCTCCTCTCCATTCCACCACTCATTGATCCAGCCCATTTTGTTTTGCAGGGGCACGAGGATGACGCAGCAGAGGAAGAACGGAATCACGATTCGCTTGAATCGGTGATTGAGTAGGGAAAGCGTTCCCCTTTTTTGCCACATCATCATAGTGAAGAATCCGCTGACAAAAAAGAACAGGGACATCCGAAAGCCGTGGATCAACATCAAAGGTATTCCATAGAATTCGCTCTGATTCACGTCTTGGGCCGGCCAGATCGGAATTGGGATGAACGAAAGCAAACCGTGAAGTGCGATCCCAAGCAGCATGGCAAATGCCCGCAAGGCGTCTAGATCGTGATGTCTTGGCTTTTTCAACTCACTTGCCGATGGTCGCCGGCTAGGATTCCCCGTGGACGTCCATCACGCTCCGCGACGATATTTCAGACTCTCCTGTTCCTGTAGGGAGAGGTCGGGGGTCTTGTAAGTGCCTGGGCTGATCTTCTCGGAGACCAATTGCTTGCGAACTTCCTTCCCACTTTTTTCGTCCAATCCGTGAACCGCATCATCTTCCTTCGAGTAGGGAATGGGAAAGCGGCTTTTCCCGTGGCCGTCGATTACTTGGATGCCGGCAATGCCCACCTTGGTGTCCCCTTGGTTTTCGATCACGACTTTGAGGCTTTCTCCCCTTGCATCGAGCTTACGGTCATCGGATCGGTCGTGGAGTTCAGACCGACTACGATTGCGACGATGGTAATGGAATCCATTTTTGGAAATATGGTTTTGGTGGAAGGTTTCCTAGAGCCTCTTCGGATTAAAGGGAGTCTGGGGTACCTTCCCGCTGGCTTTCTTGACCAGCAGTTTGCGGAGGTTTTTCATAACCGCCTTGCTTCGCTTGTCCGGCTGGAGGGCGAGGTTGTTGAATTCCATTGGATCGGCGTGATGGTCGTACAGTTCGACGCCATGCTCGCCTTCTCCCCAGTCCGAGTACCGCCAGCGTTCGGTCCGGATGCTTCGCCCCATGACAGGTTCGGACAGTCGGTCATCCGCCGGTCGCAGGACTTGAGTAATGGCATGACCGTCCCATTTGGTCAGCGGGTTTTTCAACAGTGGCACGAGCGAGCGACCCTCGACAGCTTTTGGGGTGGGGATACCCGCGAGTCCTGTCAAGGTGGGGTAGAGGTCCACGAACTCGACGATGCGCCGGCAGGCTTGCCCATTACCCTTGCCCTCTGGCGCCTTGATGATGAGGGGCGCCCGGGCTCCTTGTTCGAAGAGTGTGCGCTTCTGCCAGATCCCGTTGTGTTCGCCCAGGTGGTAGCCATGGTCGCTCCAGAAAACGACAATTGTATTGTCCGACAGATCGAGGCGGTCGAGGGCGTCGAGCATTCGTCCGACCTGAGCGTCGATGAAGGATACGCAGGCGTAGTAGGCTTGCATGGCCTTGCGGCAGGTCAGTTCGTCTAAATTGTAATGTGGTACGGGGCAGTTGTGGGCGAAGGCGGCGGTAGGAATGTCATTGCGATCATCCGCCGGGGCATAGGGCAGGCGCATGTTCTCCAATGGATACATATCGAAATACTTTTTTGGTGCGACGTAGGGGGTATGTGGACGAAAGAACCCGGCTGCGATGAAGAAGGGCTTGTCCTTCCGTTGCTCCATCAGTTTGATTGCCTCGGTCGCGATCATGCCGTCGGTCTGCTCCTCGTCCTTGCCGTCGGCCTCCAGCCAACTGAGGGCACCGCTTATCTTGCGGTGGGGTTCGGCGTTGAACACGAGGTGTTCGTCCGTTTTGTCGCGCCCCTTCGGGTTGACCGTTTTTTGCCAGGAAGACGGGTCGTCGAAGCCGTCCGTTCCTATGCTGGCGGGCACGTTGTAGTGATAGATCTTGCCCACCCGTCCGGCCCACCAGCCATGCTTCATGAATTGCTGGGACACGGTGACGGCATGTGGAACCTCGTCCCGGAAATGCCTGTCTAAGTCGTAGACCTTGATCGTGTCGGGGCGCAGTCCCGTCATCACCGAGGCCCGGGTCGGGTTGCAAAGAGGCAATTGATTGTATGCCTTGAGGAAGCAAACCCCGGATGCTGCCAACCTGTCCAAGTGAGGGGTCTTGGCAAGCGGGTCGCCATAGCAACCCAGAGCGCAGGACAGGTCGTCGGCGGCGATGAAGAGGACGTTGGGTTTTCCTGACAGACCCGTTGAAAGGATGAGCAGAAAAGTTAGGTAAAGGTTTTTCATTTTTTCTTTTTGCGGGGACCGGGACGTTCGGGTGATGATGCTTTTGCGGGGCGATTCATCCCCCGGGTCGGACGCTTGTGTTGCTTGATCTCCTCGATATGCGAGTCGTACGCGGTTTGCATTCGTTTGACTACATCGGGATGC
>JACNJI010000275.1 GCA_014382645.1 Verrucomicrobiota bacterium
GCCTTGGGGTCTCTGATGTCGTAGCAGATCATCTCGGTGGGAGTGCGGATGAACAGCCGCCCTCTGGACATCACCGGCATGTTCCAGTCCAGCAGGCCCTTTTGGCTGCGGGGACCAGTGTTCTTGAAGTTGTGTACATTCGCGATCCGCCCCTTCACGACATAGGCTTTCGGATTGGCTTCGACGAGGGTCAACGTCTGGTGATTGCGGACGTAAAGTAGCCCCTCCGCCGCGACAATCGACAGTCCCATTCGGAATCCGGGCTTCGACCATTGAAGTTTCCCAGTCGCCAAGTCCGAACAGCGCAATGAGAAATCCGCATATCCGGGTTTCCCTCCCAGTGCCCAAGCCTCTTCCCGTTTGTCGATCCAGAACCCGTAAACATAGCCGTCCCAGATGACCGGCGGAGTGATCGCTTCATGCACTTCGCCGCCAGTCCACAGTGCTTTCGGCTTGGGGTCTGCTTGTGAAAAATCGCATTCCACCAGCGACATCTGCCAGCCGTTGAGGTTGTCCAAGTAGAGATTAGTGCCGACTCGCTTGAGTGAGCCACTGGCCCACGCAGGGGCCTCGTTGGGGCCGGAACACTCCCAGTTCCAGAGCTGCTTGCCGTCCGCGATTCGTAGGATCTTCCACTGGCGATTGCCATGAATCACGACGCAGGCCTGCTTGTTGAATACGATGGGTAGCCCGCTACCGGCGATTAGGCCAGGTCCGCGACTGTCCGGTGGGCACGCTTCTTCAAACTTCCAAGCGACCTTGCCGGTGCTGGCATTGTAAGCGAACACTTGCATCTTGTCGGTCACCGCCGTCTTTTCCCAAGCGGGGATGGCGGGGTTCCCTCCTTGCCAGTAGAACATCACGATCTTGTCGCCGATTGGTAAAAGTGAGCCATTGAAGCCCTTCCATTCGAGGTTTCCGTTTCCTTTCAAGGTTCCATCCAGGTAGGGAGATTCATCTCTGAAGCAGTGCTCCCAGATGATCTTACCGGTCTTGCGTTCAAAGCAGAACCCATCCCCGAATGTCCCAACTTCATACACGTAATCGTCGGTGATCGTCGGCGTCGCCCGAACGCCCAGTTTTCCCCATCCGACAGTGTAGACCGGAGGCACTTCGTAGGTGTGGCTCCATTTCTCTTTCCCCGTGTTGGCGTCGAGGCACTTGACGGTTTCATGCTTCGAATCGTCATCCAACTGCGCGTAGCAGATATCGTCGCCAGCAACCGACGGATGGTTGGATCCGATCCCTACCGGGATTCTCCACAGCACCTTCGGCCCCTCCTGTGTCCACTGCTTCAACAAGCCCTTTTCATCCGTGGTGCAATCGCCTTTAGGTCCTGCCCAATGAGGCCAATCCGCCTCCGCTGTACCGACGCATGCCAGCCACATGGCCAATGTTATTCTTAGATTCATGGGTTGCTTTTTGTTAGGGTTTCTCTCCGATGCAGTAAACGGATTTGCTGCCGCGGATGATAATTTTGTCGCCGATGAAAAACGGTGTCCCTGCACAGCCGTCTTCGAGTTTGTTGACGCGGGTCAATTGGTACTTGCGGCCGAGTTCGAGCACGGCGGTGTTGCCGGCGTCGTCGAAGAAGAGCGCATTTCTCCTCGTTGTGACCGGGCTGCCATAGGCGTACCATGCACGGGCCAGGCCGCCGATCTTTACGCCGGATTCTGTCTTTTCCTTCTTCGTCACTTCGTCCACTGCCTTCGTGACCGTCAGGACTTCACCGGTTTTCGCGTCGATGGTATGGAGACGGGAATGCTTGGTCTCAATCGTGTAGATGAGGCCGTCTCTGTAAATCGGGGAGGCCATGAACTCGCCGCTAAGACTGGTCACCCAAAGCTCTTTCAGCACCATGCCCTTCTCGGCCTTGGCGGGCAGTTCCATCGCCCTGGCTTTGATGTCGATGACATAAACAAACTTGCCCTCGATCAGGGGCGTGGTGTAGCTCGACTTAAACTGTCCGGAGCAAAGAATCTCACCATCGACCAACCTTACGATGTCGCCCGAAGGCGTGACCGCGACTGGTTCATCGCCAATGTTCGCGATCACAGGTGTGCCGTAGGTCGATTTGGCGTCTGCGGCTTTCCACAGGGTTCGCCCGTCATTTGCGTCTAGTGCGATGAGGCAGCCCCAAGAAACGATGATCTTGTCCCCGACAAAGATCGGCGAGGAGGTGAAGTGTACTTCTTCCTCAGCCGTTTCAATGATCCTGATCCACTTTTGCCCGCCCTGTAAATCGTAGCAGGCACAAAGTCCCATCGCGTTGATATAGAACACGAGACTGCCGTTGCTGGTGGGCGTTGGGGTCGACTGCTTGATAAAGGACATTTTGTTTGTTTGTGATTTTTCAGATGGTTCTTCTTCGGAAGTCATTTTTTATGAAAAGGGGTTTTTTAGATATAATAATTGTATTTAATAAAAAACTTTTAAAATAAATTAAAATTCGTGTAAAAATAGAAAAAAAATAGGAAAAATATAAAGAAATTACAATTTTTGGGGTTTTGGGGTTTTGGGG
>JACNJI010000292.1 GCA_014382645.1 Verrucomicrobiota bacterium
GACAACAAGGGCACCACTTGGCACTCGGGTGCCTACGGGGGCGAATTGGCAGAGCATGTCCTCGGAGCTTGGCAAATTTATGAACATTCGGGCGATCTGGGTTTCCTGCGAAAATGCTACGAGGGTTATTTCCGCAAGGTTTTTTGGAAGCGCCTCGGAGGCTTTGCGATGAATGAGTTCGAAGTTGCGGAAACGCTTGAGAAAATGGCCACGCTGCTTGGCCATGAGGAGGATGTTTCGCACTGGACCAAATTGGTGCGAAGAGACCCGGACCACATCCGGAGGACATTCGATCAAAGGTGGGAAGCCAATGGGCACAAGGACTTTTTCATGGGACCAAAGAACGGGATGCTCATGACCAATGCCTTCTGGTCGATGCGTTCGAAATATTTCCCCAGGGAATATGCCGAAAAAATGATCAATGCTTGGGCCTTCAATCGGGAGGATGGATTTTACGGGGAGTTCTTTCCCTTGGCCATGGCCAAGCATTCGATGAAGACCTTCACCTCCCCAACAGACCACTCCTTTGGTTATACGCCGGACACCGCCTACTTCACCTTGGACGGAATTTTCAAGCAAGGGTTCGCCAAGGTTGCTTCTGAATTAACGCTAAATCACCTAGAAAACTACAACTATCATGACGAATGGAAAATCCCAGTTGCACCCGAAGCATACCGTCGAAACTTAGACCTCTTCGGGGACCAATATTCAAATTTCAACGCTGGTAAGATTTTACTTTTCCTGGAAGGTCTGGCCGGAATCTCCTACTCCTTGACAGAAGGGGTTTTCCGTGTTCGCGATGCCATGCCCACCGCTTGGGAATGGATGGAGCTTGAAATTCCGATGCGGAAGGAAACTGCTTGGACGAATGTTAGGATTGAACGTCAAAAGAAAGCCGGTGGAATTACCAAGACGATTGAGGTCCGGAATTGTCCGCTCGAGGTAAAGCTCGAACCTTGGCTGGAGGGAAGAAAACTCGATGGGGAACCCAATTTGCTTGGCGGCAACCTCTCGTCGATCGAAGCCTCTCAGCGTGACCGCCTCACTTTTAAATCCGCTGGTAAAACTTCCAAGTCTTCCGTATCCGTTTTTCTTAAATGATGATGAAATCCATCCTGTCCCTGCTCGCCCTGTGTCACATCGGACTCCTTGCTTTTGCCAAAGACCGCAAGCCCAACGTCATCTTCGTTCTCGCCGATGATCTCGGCTGGGCCGAACTCGGATGCTACGGGAACACCTTTCACGAAACCCCCCACCTCGACAAACTGGCCAAGCAGGGCATTCGCTTTACACACGCCTACGCAGCAGCTCCCGTCTGCTCGCCCTACCGGGCCGCGCTCTTGACCGGTCAGCACCCCGCGCGAGTCGGCATACTCGACTACCTGAGGCCTAATTCCTCCAACGCCCTTCCCGTCAGTCACGTCACCCTGCCCAAAATCTTGCGACGCAACGGCTACGCTACTGGCATGGCGGGTAAGTGGCACCTTACTGGATACAAATACCAAAAGGCCAAGTTTGAAGTCCGGCCGACTGCCCACGGCTTTGACTGGAATACCGGAAGCGAGGTCAAGGGAGTGGGCAACGGAGCGAATTTCTGGCCTTATGTCTTTCGCACCCAGCCTATCCGCTGGCTCGACCTCACCGAGAACCGCCTCGGCGACAAGGAGTACCTCACTGACCGCTTGAATCTGGAAGCAGTCGAATTCGTCGAAAGAAACAAGGACAAGCCTTTCTTTCTTTATCTCAGCCACTACGCGCCTCACTCCATCCTCAACGGGCGGCCCGACCTCGTCGAAAAGTATCGCAAAAAGCATCCTCCAGGACAGAGCGACAGGAAAAATTGCTATCTTTGCCAGGATGCCGGCGTCGACGTAAGCACGTGTACTCATTGGGCCCCAAACCACAACCCCCACCTCGCCGCCATGCTCGAGAGCATCGACGACGGCATCGGCCTGTTGGCCAAGAAACTGGACGAGCTGGGATTAGCCGAAAATACCATATTCATCTTCTCAAGCGACAATGGCGGCGAATTGAAGGTCACCTCCAACGCCCCTTTGCGAGGAGGTAAAAGCCAACTCTACGAGGGTGGCATTCGGGTGCCACTCATCGTCCGTTGGGCCAAGGGAAAGGTGCCCGCAGGCAAGATCTGCTCCCAACCTGTCGTCAACCACGATTTCTACCCCACCCTGATCGAGGCAGCCGGTATCCAACCCGATCCCGTCCAAACATTGGACGGCGTATCCACTCTCGCTACCTGGAAGAACCCCGAGGTTGCCCCCAAGCGTAAGGCCCTCCATTGGCATTACCCTCTGGACAAGCCCCACTTTCTGGGCGGTGTTTCCGGTGGCGCCATACGCGAGGGCAACTGGAAACTGATCGAGTACTTCGACGCCGCAAGGCCGGAGAAGTTCGAGTTAGTCGACTTGGCCAAAGATCCTTCCGAAAAGAATGACTTGGCCGGGCAGGAGCCCAAGCGTGTTCGCGAACTGCAAACCAAGCTCACCGCGTGGCGCGAA
>JACNJI010000462.1 GCA_014382645.1 Verrucomicrobiota bacterium
ATTTGCCCCGCTCAAACCACGCGTCATCATCCACCCGCAGCCGCCCGCCTTCCCCGGTGGTCAGCGTCTTGGTGCGGTGAAAGCTGACCACGGACGCGACCCCGAATCTCCCTGCCCGAACCCCGGACTGTTGAGAGCCCAAAGCCTCTGCTGAATCTTCGATCAGCACAACTTGATGTTTCTCAGCCCATTTCGTCAGAGCCACCCAATCCGGAAGATTGCCATACAAGTCCACGACAATTACTGCTCGGGTGCGCGAAGTTCTTTTAGCCTCAAGAGAAGCCGCCGTCACGCACCAATGATCCTTGTCAATATCGCAAAAGACCGGAGTCGCTCCTGTGTAGGTGATAGGGGCCGCGCTGGCAATCCACGTACACTCCGGCACTAACACCTCATCCCCCGCCTCCAACCTCAACCCCGCTAATAATAAGTGAATTGCCGTCGTGCAATTAGGCGTCATCAAGGCAAAATTGCGATCGTGCCACCCTGCAAATGCTTCCTCAAATTTTTCACAATAAGTGTAGGCATCTTCTCCATACCATCCATTTCGAAGGGCATCCAGCACAGCACCCTCCTCATGCTGAGTAATCCACGGACCGGACATGGGAATACGATTCATTCCTGAGCTTATAATTCGCGGGATCTGTTGCCCTCTTCGCCTGGCTCCAATAACTCCAACGCTAGACGAACGGAATATGATCGACCATTTATCATCAATTGAGCAGAAAAATCTCCCGGGAAATCATATGCGCATAATTTCCGCACAAATCCTGATACGCTATTATCATCATCCATTCTTATTGAACGGCCTTCCATCAATTCACAACGCCGAGTCGCAATAGTGCCAGGTTGTTGCGCAATCGGGACATCGCCCCCCCTCCTCAATTGAGGCCACTGCTGACAAAAAACCTTCACCGAACGATTCAAAACCCGTTGATATAACTCACCCCCCATAATGGGGAATTCGTAGGGCTCTTCCTCCTGATGCCATATTGCGCCAGTATCAATGCCGTCATCAATTTCATGCAATGTCACTCCTGCCGGCCAACCATTTATAATGCTCCATACCACAGGGTCGCGCCCTCGTCCCAATGGAAGCATGGAAGGGTGAATATTTAATGTACGCTTCGCTCTTTTTATTTGCTCCGTCTTGAAAATATGAGATCCCCACAGATTCAGCAGCCAATCATACTTCCGACTATTTTCACCCTCAATATCCCGCAACGTTTGATCTGATAAAACCTCTACTTTGTGTGCCCTAGATCCAAGTGCGTCACGGGCTTCCCCAAAATCTTCACCTGTAAAAATAAATCGATATTTATCTTTTGGGAAAGCATCGAGAAGATACATTGCGCACTCCAAACCGACCTTCTTGGAGAGGAAAACTAATATGTCCATAGAGATTTACCGAATCCGTTTCAGATATCCGCTAGGCGAATATGTTGCTAGCAACTTTCCATTATAGTACTCTTCTCTTTCAAAGGACTGGGTTTCTTGCATAAATTCAAGGAGGGCGGTCATGGGGTTGTTTCCAGGCCCCCACGGGCGAGGCCTGTGTTTTTGGGCAGGCAGTCTTTCTACGACCGTATCCGATACCACCAAAAACTGGCCGGCGGTAACTAAGGGGGCGTAAAGTCGCAACTCTTCGAGCACATGCTCATGTGTGTGATTAGAATCCAAAAGCACCATGACTTGATCCCCTTGCCGAATGTGCGATTTTACCTCTTCGAAAGGACCGCTTTCCACTGAAGATCCCTCTATCAGATTAATTCGTTCTGAAAATTTGTATTTCCCAATCTCCTTCCTGTTCTTCACGGGCAAGACCTTTTCTACGGCCACCACTTTTCCTTTTCCGATCAGTTCTAAAATAGAGGCGTACATTACCACCGAACCACCCCAAGCCACTCCGGTCTCAATGATGACATCTGGCTGACATTCCCAAATAATTTCTTGGGTAACCAACATATCGGACGGCATTTGAATGACAGGTAACCCCAACCACGTCCACTGGTACCCATAGTTGTGCTTGTCTGATTCGGCAACGAACTGAAGCGCAAGCTTTTGCAGTTCTATATTTTCAGCCTGCTTTTTAGCATCGCGCCGTTTCTTTTTTTCGAATTCTTCTCGATCAAACATTTGTTGGTTTTTGTGATACTGAACGGAACAAGAGGTTGGAGAAATAAGGGATCCGATGAGTTGGAGGAAATCCGTCCATGGGGGGGCTGGTAAGCCCGCGATAAGTGCCTTCAAATGCCGACTGGAAAGCTAGGTGAAAGCCCAGTTTTTCCATTTCAGAAACGAATTCAAGCCGGGGCAAAAACCAGGCCGGGCTTCCGATGCCGTGATAATCTTGGGACGTCACAAAGGATTCCTTCATGGCTGCGCGCTCAGCACGATGGCAATTTTCTCAATCATTGACTCCTCCATTTCTGGATACATTGGCATTGAAAGCACCCGGCTAACGTCAGCATCGCCGCCACCAAAGCGGCAAGGGAATCAACCCGGAGCGATCCG
>JACNJI010000242.1 GCA_014382645.1 Verrucomicrobiota bacterium
CAGCGACCGCGCAGGGCAACTCCCGCATCCGCCCCCGCCACTCCACACCGTAAAGGGGAGACGCATCGCTTGGGCATCCCGCATTACGGTTTCGCTGGATTGCCGCGCCACGTTGTGGCTCGCAATGACAGCCTTGGGGGACGCATCGCCTCGGGCATCCCGCACCACGCCTCCGACTGGATTGCCACGTCAGTTCTCTTCGAGACCTTCCTCGCAATGACAACGTTGGGGGATACGCCCGAAATGCCGGGATGAAGCACCATGCCCACAACATTGTCATTGCGAGGAGCGCAGCGACGCGGCAATCCAGCGACCGCGCAGGGCAACTCCCGCATCCGCCCCCGCCACTCCACACCGTAAAGGGGAGACGCATCGCTTGGGCATCCCGCATTACGGTTTCGCTGGATTGCCGCGCCACGTTGTGGCTCGCAATGACAGCCTTGGGGGACGCATCGCCTAGGGCATCCCACACCACGCCCCCGACTGGATTGCTACGTTGGGTGATGCGCCCGAAATGCCGGGATGAACAACCCCGCGCAAGAACTCTTCAAAAAACATAAACGCCCTTTCGCCAAAATCGACTTTCGACCTACCGCTTCCCCCTTACCTGTCAGGGGGAGCTTCTTCGTGCCCAACGCCGTGGGATGCTAGTGTAGTGGAATTTATTCGAAAACCAGTTTAGCGTAGTGATCCAATGAAACCGTTACTATCATTGACTTTCCGTGCGTGGGTGAGTTTATTATAACAAGCTTATTTCATGCGTTTCTCATTCAGTTGCTTAGCCTTTTACTCCGCAGGGTTACTTATCTCTGCCTCTCAGGCTGTTTATTCGGCAAGCCCGGTCATCACAAACGGCGTTGCAGCGGTTGCCGCCGGAGATGGTTTCACGGCATACTTGGAAGCGAATGGTTCATTATACATCGCAGGAAACAACCAATCGGGTCAACTGGGTGATGGGTCAACCACCTCTCGTAGCACTTTCGGTTTTGTTACCTCCGACGTTTCGCTGATTGCCTGCGGGACGAATTACATTCTCTTTGTGAAAACCAATGGCTCGTTGTGGGGGATGGGCGATAATTATTTTGGGCAGTTTGGAGATGGCTCGACAACTGGGTCTTCTGTACCGAAACAGATCCTCGCTTCGGGTGTCGCTGGTGTTTCTGCTGGGGCTAGTCACAGTCTTATCCTCAAGACGGATGGTTCCTTATGGTCCGTAGGGCTAAACATTACCGGACAACTGGGAGATGGCTCCACTTTAGACCGGAGCGATCCTTTTAGAGTAGTTGATTCAGCTGTGGTTTCCGCTTCCGCAGGAGATGGTCACAGTCTATTCGTGAAGGCTGACGGTTCGCTCTGGGGTATGGGCTCGAGCTGGGCAGGCGCCTTGGGCACGGGAACTGAAAATGATGTTTACTATGATGAGAACGGCACGGTCTTCACTATTGGACGCACTCCGATTCAAATAGTGGCTTCGGGTGTGGCTTCCGCCTCGGCAGGGGCGAATCACAGTCTCTTCGTGAAGACCGATGGGGCTCTTTGGGGAATGGGGTATAATTCGTCCGGTCAACTAGGGGACGGTTCGACGACAAATCGTTTGACGGCTGTGCAGGTTTCACCTTCGGGCGTAAGCTCGGTTTTCGCCGGAGGCAACCACAGCTTCATCCTCAAGGGAGATACCTCTCTTTGGTCCATGGGCAATAATGCATACGGTCAATTAGGAGACGGTTCGACGACCAACAGAAACCAGCCGGTAAGCATCGTGTCATCGGGGGTTACTTTGGCAACCGCCGGCAACGAGCACAGTCTCTATACGGTTGACCCCGACCTGCTGAAAGCTATGGGGCGCAACCACCAGGGTGGGTACGGGAACGGCTCCACCGACAACAACTCGACACCACTGACGGTTCTTAATGGAGAATTGCAGGTGACGATGAGCGAGGACGGCGCACCCAATGCTTGGAACGCACCCTCACTGGTCGCAACCGATTCCGATGGCGACATCTTGAGTTGGGGAGTAACCTCTCAGCCCTCCTCTGGTTCTGCCAATGTTGTTGGAACCGGACCAAGCCCTTCGACTTTCGATTACGTCCCCGATGGAAATTTCTCCGGAACTGACAGCTTTGTGGTGCAGGTTAGTGATGGAACCGGCACGGACACGCTCACGATCAACGTTGTAATTGAACCTGTTGGCGATTCCCCCGTGATTGAGCAAGGAGCATCGGTATCCGTAACTATGAGCCAAGATGCTTCGCCAGTCTCATGGGTTGCCCCTACTTTGACGGCTGCTGATACGGAAGGGGATATCCTGACTTGGTTTTTCCAAGGTTTTACTTCGATCGATCCAGTCGACCTAAATGGAACGGTTTTGCTTGAGGGGACCGGTACTAGCCCGACGACCTTTACTTACGTACCTAGTGCTGGATTCGCAGGAACGGACAGTTTCGAGGTCGGCGTTACAGACGGAACCGATTCTAGATTGATTACGGTAAGCGTAAATATCCTAGCTGTTAATGCTTCCCCCATTATCGCTCAAGGAGATGAAGTTTCTATTATTTCCACTGAAGGCCAAACGCTAAGTATTGCTGATGTTCCGACCCTCAGCGCTAGCGATCCAGAAGGGAGCAATCTAACTTGGAGCATAAGTTCCCCGGCATTGAATGGCGTAGCTACCTTGGGCGGGACTGGTGCGGCGCCAACAACCTTCACCTATGTGCCGACTGCTTATTTCTACGGGACGGACAGCTTTGTGATTATGGTCAGTGATGGCGATTTAAATGACACCGTGATCGTAAACCTTAACATTTCAGGTGTAAACGACGCTCCGGTGGTAACTCAAGGAACAGAGGTTTCCGTGACTATGAGCGAAAACGGTTCTCCTGTCATTTGGTCCGCTCCTTCATTGATCGCCACCGATCCTGATGGCGACTCCGTTGTCTGGAGCCTTTTGTCGCCCCCCCTCAATGGTTCAGCAACAGTAAGCGGTTCCGGCGAAAGTCCCTCAGCCTTCACTTATGTGCCGAATGCCAATTACTCCGGGACGGATACTTTTCTGGTCCGTGCATCTGACGGAACAGATTCAACCGAAGTTGAGGTAAGCGTCGTAGTCGAACATGTCAACGTGCCTCCTGTTATTGATCAGGGTGAAAGCGTTTTCGCCACCATGAGCGAAGACGGAGTCCCCCATGGATGGTTTGCGCCTTCACTCTCGGCAACCGATCCCGATACATCCAACGTCCTCACTTGGGGCGTGGCGACTTCACCCTCGAACGGTACTGCCACGGTGAGTGGGACTGGAGCATCACCTCCGGTATTCACTTACACTCCCACCGCAAATTTTTGGGGTTCCGATAGTTTTGTAGTGAAAGTTGACGACGGCAACGCCACCGATGCAATTACCGTAATCGTTCAAGTGGAGCCTTTGAACGACTCGCCGGTTTTGAGTGGAAATGATGCCATCTCGGTGAGTATGACTGAAAACGGAGTCCCCATTTCATGGGTTGCTCCTGACTTGAATGCCTCAGACGTGGAAGGAGACGAGTTGTCGTGGACCATACTTACCGAGCCTTTAAATGGTACCGCGACAGTTAACGGTACTGGAACCACGCCAGATGAATTCAGTTACACCCCAACTACTGGCTTCGTAGGTTCCGACAGTTTTGTTTTATATGTCAGCGATGGCAACTCATCCGATCAAGTCACCATTAATGTATCTGTTTTAGGTGTGAATTATCCACCTGTGTTGTCAGCTGACTTTACTCTTTCTACTTCGATTAGTGAAGATGGTTTTCCTGTTGGTTGGATCGCTCCAAACTTGACTGCATTCGACCCAGACCCCGAGGATTCATTGACTTGGTCTGTCGCGACCCTACCTGTCCATGGCACTGCCACCGTTTCAGGCAATGGAAGTTCCCCATCGCAATTCCTATTTGAGCCTGATCCGAATTATTTTGGCTCCGATAGTTTCATTATATCGGTAAGCGACGGATTTTTGACCGATGAAGTCGCTGTCAATGTCTCGATCCTTTCTGTAAGTGACTCCCCACAAATAACACAGGGAAGCACTATCTCTGTTTTTCTCAATGAAGATGAGATTGTCATTCCTTGGATTCCTCCAACTCTTACTGCTTTTGACTTCGACTTAGGCGACATCCTTACATGGAACCTGCTCACTCCCCCGACAGGTGGGTTGGCATCCGTTAAAGGAACTGGCGCTAGTCCCACGACATTTATTTATTCCCCAAATGCAAATTGGTCGGGTAGCGACACTTTTATGGTCGGAGTGAGTGATGGAACGACGAACGATTCCATTACTGTTAATTTGACCGTAAGTCCCATAAACGATGCACCAGTCATTGCTCAAGGATCTTCTGTCTCGGTCTCAATGAGCGAGGATGGTTCTCCGGTTTCATGGATTCCGCCTGAACTGTCTGCAACCGACGAAGAGGGAGATGAGTTGACGTGGATTATGTCGTTGCAACCTTCTCGTGGGGTCGCTGCGGTGCAAGGTGTCGGTAGCGTGCCAACGCTTTTAACATATGAACCTGAGGCCCACTTTGCGGGAGAGGATAGTTTTGTCGTTTCGGTGACAGATGGTAACGATTCTTCCTTCATTACGGTAAATGTGAGCGTTACGAATGTGAACGATCCGCTGAGAATTGACCAAGGAGAGTCCATTGTCTTGACGATGAGTGAGGACGGATTTCCTGTCCCATGGGTTCTTCCCGTGCTGACTGTCTCTGACTTTGATGTTGCTGATGCCTATACTTGGATAGCAACGACAGGTCCTGCTCACGGTTCCGTCGAGATCGCTGGAAACTCGAAGGAGTTGAATCAACTGACCTATGTCCCCAATGCTTCTTGGTCGGGGATTGACAGTTTTGTCGTTCAAGTGAGCGATGGCACAACGACCGATTCCATTACCGTTCAGGTGACCGTTGCTCCAGTGAACGATGCGCCTGTAATCGCTCAAGGTGATGCAGTCACTGTTTTTATGAGTGAAGATGGATCTCCGGTGCCTTGGGCAACACCTACATTATCTGCTTTCGACGAGGATGGCGACGAGTTGTCTTGGCAGGTCTTGACGCAAGCTTCTCATGGTGTAACCACTATGTCGGGAGAACTATCCAGTCCCTCTGGTTTCGAATACGAACCCGAGGCAAATTTCGCTGGGGAGGATAGTTTTGTCATTTCGGTTACTGATGGCAATATCACTGACTCTATTACAGTTAATGTAATCGTCGCGAATGTAAACGACCTGCCTATTATCAACCAAGGAGAATCGATCCAGGTTACTATGAGCGAAGACGGTTCTCCGGTTGCGTGGAATGCCCCTATATTGACCGTCTCCGATGCAGATTCCGGTGGCGTTTTTTCTTGGAGTATTCTGGCTCCTCCCAGTCATGGAGAGGCTTCGGTGGTCGGTGGTGGTGCAATTCCTTCGTCGCTTTCCTATACTCCGATTGCCTCTTGGTTCGGAGTTGACAGCTTTTGGGTTAAAGTGAGCGATGGCACTGCCAGCGATTCCATTATAGTTCAGGTGACCGTCGTTCCCGTGAACGCTCCGCCTGCCATCGCTCAAGGTGAGACAGTCACTGTTTATATGAGTGAAGATGGATCTCCTTTTTCTTGGACTGCACCTAAATTATCTGCTTTCGACGAAGATGGCGACGAGTTGTCTTGGAAGATCTTGACGCAACCATCTCATGGCGTCGCCGATCTAACGGGAGACCTCTCCCTCTCTTCTGGACTCGGATACGAACCTTTTACGAGTTTTGAGGGTGAAGACAGTTTCGTTCTTTCGGTCACTGATGGGAACTTATCCGATTCCATTACCGTTAATGTAATCGTTACGAATGACAACATCCCGCCGAGTATCGAACAGGGAGGGTCCTTGATAGTTGTGATGAGCGAGAACGGATTGCCCATTTCTTGGTCTCCTCCCAAATTGTCGGCAACGGACTTGAATGGGGATACATTGACATGGAGTTTGTCCAAACTCCCTTCCCATGGTCTCGCTGGCGTTAGCGGTCAAGGTGAGAAGCCTTCTCTCTTTACTTATGAACCGAATCTGAATTATTCGGGAAAAGACAGTTTCTCTGTCCAAGTGAGCGATGGGAATTTAAATGCGGAGGTCAGAATCGATATCACCTTGCTTGAAGTTAGCGATCTCCCTTCATCATTTGAGTTTCGTCAAATTGGCCTCTTATATGAAAATTGTTCCGTTGGCACCATTGTTGGAACCTTTGCTTCAAGCGAAGTTATTGGAATCACCGATCTTACCTTTTCGTTGGCGGCGGAAGCAAATGGTTCAATTTTATCCAACGCTCTTTTTTCTCTCGAGGCAAACGGAACATTGAAAAGTAAAGAGCCATTAAACTACGAGGCCCATTCGAATCCTCAAATCTCGGTTCGGTTATCCAATGCCATTGGCGAAGCGATAGACCAGACTTTCTCAATCGTTTTGTCAGATGTTTTTCTGCCGAGTGTGAATACTTCCGTTCCAACGGATGTCACTGCGATTTCCGCGACTCTTCATGGTATGGTCGAGGATTTCGGTGAAGATCCGCAAGGGGTTTCCGTAAGGGGATTCGTTCTGGGAAGTACACCTGATCCTTTCCCTGGTGATATAGGTGCGGCAGATTTGCCGGCTGGATCCGGAACCGGCGCTTTTGACTTCACTGCCGAGGGACTTAGTCCAGGAAGCATTTACTACTTCCGTTCATATGCCATCAACTCCGAAGGTTCTCGGTATGGCCCTCAGCGTCGCTTCGTTACGGCAAAGCACGAATCCTTTGGCTCCCTTGTTAATGCTATTGATAAAACATCGGGATGGTGGAGTTCCGAATGGTTTGGGGATTTTTATGCTACGGGCAGGAATTGGATTTATCATGCTGATTTCGGTTGGCTTTTTGTTTATGGAGACAGCCCCGAAAACTTGTGGTTATGGCAGCAGGACCTCGGGTGGACATGGGTCTCGAATGTCTCTTTCCCTTACTTTTATTCCAGTAAACTGTCCAACTGGTTGCTATGGAAGCAAACGACAGGAAACGTTTCAGTGTTCTTCGATTATTCTCAGTCCAACTGGATTAGCTATTCTCTTGTTACCTCACCATAGGCTTTACGAAAATGAGTAATGATTTGATTATTAAATGGAAAAAACGATACGGAAGTCCCTGCATCTTTTTTCTGATTGCTGTTCTAAGTCTAGCCTTTTCCTCCTTTGCTCAGGATCCTGAATCGAATAAGAAACCCACTGCTGAATCAACCGATTCTAAAAAGGAAAAGTCTGATGAATCCGAATCGGATTCCGGCGATGAAGCTTCGGGCGATAATGAGCCAACGGACGATTCAACTAACTCTACTCCCGTCGAATCCGACCAGAGTCCTTCCGGTGGGGAGAATGCGGCACCTGCCGGCACTTCTCCTTCGGCGCCAACTTCGCCTCCCTCTATTTCTTTTGCGGTGCCGGATGTTGCGGGCAAAGCATTTGATGTAAAACGAGATAGCGGCACATTGGAGGATCTCGACAAATTAAGTCGAGTGGAGGGCCTTTTGCCAGATTCGAATCCGCCTTCCGGGTTTTCGGAAGAAATATTGAACCGAGACATTTCTCTACTCACCAATCACATGCTCTTCGGCGTTTTCCCTGCTTCCGCTCGTTTCGAGCAGAGCGAATTGGATGCAAATGATTTGGCTCTCGATGTCACTTCAGTCTGGGACCATCTATCCACGGCGACCGACTCATTTCCTTTGGTTTCCTATTCATCTGTCGTTGGTCGCAACCTTTCACTAACCGAAGGTACGTATGAGGTGGCAAGTGAGAACGCTTTTCTTTTGGGGGCTACTTCAGATTTGAGCTATTCGGGTGAGGTCTCTTTTTCAGGATCGGCTTCGCGAGTAGTTTTGATTGGAGGAAACTATGTTTCCGCTGCTGCCGGTTCAAAGTTAAAACTCGATGCAGCTCTAGCCGACTTGGTTGTTGTCTCTCGCTCGGATTGGAGTGTTTCCGATGCTGCCTTCGCCGCCGGAAGCAAACTTTATTTGCGAAGTCTCAGCGACCTCACCCTAGTCAACGTAGATTTTACTGCGACCGACTTAGTACGTCTTGAGGCGCTGATGGATCTGTCTTTGGATTCCGCTCGTTTCTCCGCCGGTCTGCGAGAAATTCAAATGCGAGCCACTACCATCGATCTGAGTAATGTCGACTTTCCGTCCTCTTCCATCGTTGATTTGCATACGATGAAAGGGGGGGGGGACGGGAAGTACCCCACTTTCGGCTCTGCCAACAGGGCTTACGGAAGAGTAAACTTTTTACGTAATATAAGCTATGGCGGAAAAGCTAACCTTCTTCAAGACCGCTCCTCCTTCGATCTTCATGGAACAAATATTAAGATTTCCAAACTTCCTTAAAGTTGGTCGTGGGGATTACTCCTCTCCTCTCTCAAAAGTTTTCTCTTGGGCGGCCTTGGTTGTGGCGATCTTACTCTCTGGTTGCGCAATTGGTCTTGGCACTCCCGATCTACCGTTAAAGAGTGCTTCCGAGTTAACTGGAAGTATCTTGAATGATGATGAACAAAATGCATCTAACGAAGACACGAAAACCAAATCATCCCCAGCAGGGGTGCAGGAAGTAGTGGAGTTGGATCGTTCGCTCTCAGGCAAACTCCTCGCCGAAGAGGCGGAGAGGTTTCGTTCGGTGTTGCAGGTCGATGTTAGATCCTATCGTTCAAGTAACATAACGCGAGTGAGTAATATTGAAGAGAGTGCCGCCGTGACTGAATACACAACCGTCGGGCGACTTGAATTCCCCACCAGTCAAGACTTGCTTTTCTTCGAAACTTTTTCTGCGTCTATCACTGCTCTTGGACAACGTTCTTATTTTGGTCAATACGAGATTGATTCCTCCGATTCTACTGATGATTCATTGCGTAATCTTGACTATGAATTCCGTTCCATCGGTCTTGGAGCAAAGGGTCGATTGACGTCCGACTGGAAAATTGACCTTTCTGTTAAGTATGACGAGCTTGTTGATTTTCGTAGTCATGAGACACTTTACCATGCAGGCGTGTCTTCCTTTTCATTCGGCCGCGACTATTCCGTTTTCGGCGGAGGGATTTTTGAGCTTGATATCGTTGCGGAATATGCCCTTACGGAAATGTATCAACCATACGAGGTGCCGGGAGTTTTCGATGATGCGGGTGACAACCTCCGCACAGCGCTTAATCTCTCGCTTACGCAACCACTCGATTCAGGAGGGCGATTCTACCTGACTCCCAGCGCTTCCATAACGCGAACCGTTTACACCAAACCGACTTCGACTGGAAGAATTGATTACTTGATGCATGTTGAACTTGCTGCCGTTTACCGAATTATGCCTTGGCTATACCTGAGATCCTTCACCAACTACCAAGACAAAACTGCCAACGAAAAGGCAAAGTCTCTGCTTGTTGATTACGCCGAATACAATAATTGGGATGCTGGGCTGGGCTTGGGTGTCTCCTTGTCCTTTTGATTAACGTCCGCACCCATTCGAAAGCTCTTCTGTTCAGCGTTCTCGCGGTTTCTGGATTACATGCGAAAGATTCGGAAGGGCAAAAAGGGTTGAACTCTTCGCCCTCGGTCGAATTCGTCGAGGGGATAATCACCTTGCGAACACCTGAAGACGGACCGTCGCAGTCGATCCAAAAAGGAAGTGCTTTGCCGGAGCAGGCTCGAGTTTTTTGCCGTGACGGGGCAAGGCTGGTTTTACGAAACGATTATCGCTCGCTTCGCTTCATGGAGGATGCGACCTTCGGCTTACGGGCCGATTCCCTTTTCTTATGGTCCGGAGCCTGCCTCTTGGATCAAAGGGACAAGAAAGTTCTTCGAGCTAATCCATTTCTGATTTCTGCTCCTGAAGTGGTGGTCGAATGTCGCGGGCGGGGTAGTATTTTAGCCGAGATACAAACCAGTGGGGGAATGAAGGTAATTGGTCTAACCGGATTCTTTAAGCTTCGGTTGCCCGACAAAGAGACGTTCACAGAACTGCGTCCGGGCGAACTTCGATTCGTCAAGCCATACGCTCGCGGGTTTGGTGACCTAGTGCACTTGAATCTGGAAACACTGATCTCCACTGCGGCACTCATACACGAATTCCCCCGCGACGTTTCACTCGATACTGAACTTGCAAAGGTTACTTTGGAGCAAATTCCCCTCGTGACTAAGCGTTACCGTGCTCGCGTTGGTGATTCCCGTACCCCTGAAACCTTTGAGCTTAAACCTCTCCCGGCAATCTTGAGAAATACCCGCGAGAACACTCCTTGAGTCAGGAGCATTGCTACTAAACGTCCAGTCTTCTCTTTGCAGTGCTTGACTTCCATTGGTCGGTGACTTTATATTATAACCAATGTTCATTCTGAGCAAAAAGCTTTATTCCATATCTCTGGCTTTCATCATCGTTTGTCCCATCTGTTGCTGTTTCGGCGACTGGTTGCAGCCATTCGTGTTGCCGGACGCGACGCCACCTTCCTGTTGCTCCGGCAGCGAAATGGATGATGTCCCTGAAGACTCTTCCGATGACTGCGCGTGCAAGACGTTCAACATAGCTAGGGCAAAGTCCGATCTGTCGTTTTTACCATCTCCTCAATGTTTTCTTGGCTCGAGCATACTTACGTCCATTTTGAGCCCTGAAACGGTTTTTCCAAGGCTCTTCTCTGTGGCAACGCCACCATCCGGCTTGCCACTTTTTTCGATTCCACCCCGAATCGTCTTCCAAACTTTTCTTATTTGAGGTTGGGCCGGCTTTGACCGGTTGTTCGATATCATTACGGCATCTTGCCCCAACGGGCATTTCCCGTATTTCTGCAACAACTTAAACCTTACTTATATGAAATATTTCAGAAACATTCTCATCGCTCTCATCTTCACTTCAACTTCTTTGTTCGTTGATGGTTTAGCCGCCGCTAAGGCAAAGTCCGAAACAAAGGAAGCACTTGCTCTCGAGCAGGATGAGGTCGGGCTCAAGGTGAAGGGGCTCGTCTGCTCTTTCTGCGCTCAAGGAATTCGTAAAAACGTCTCCAAGCTTAACTTCGTGGACTCGAAAAAACCGCAGAAGGGAGTAAGGGTAGACGAAAAGAACGGATATTTCGTCGTGTCACTCAAATCCGGAAAGACCCCCGTTTGGAATGATTTGTTCGCCGCCGTGGTGAATGCAGGTTACGATGTCACCGAGGGGCAATCCTTGTCGGGTGGCAAAATCGTCATCCACTTGCCCGGAGCAAAGAAGTAGATGAACAACACGATGAATAGGTTTTTACGTCTTGTCGTCTTTGGCTCGAGCCTTGCCGTGCTTACCGTTCGAGCTCATCAGCCCATCATGGACATGGCTCCCCGTTGGTCGGGCGGTTGGGGCTTGCAGGTTAGACAGGTTTGGTCTGGTTCGGACGACTACCTCGATGGTTCTACGGAACTCTCCAATCCGGATAGTCTCGAGCGATACGTTCGTCAAACTTGGCTAGAGGGGGTGTACACCTTTGATCGATCGGCACGAGTCACTTTCAAGATGCCCTATGTCGACAAGTCTCGAACGATCCTTTCCGGCGGAACTCCTGCCCGACAGCAATCGAACGGGTGGGGCGATCTTGTCCTCGCGGCACCCCTAAAGAAGTACTCCAATTTCGATGGATACACACATAACTTCGGTTTTACTCCACAAGTCCGCATGCCTACGGGTTCGACCGGAGATGATTATGCCCTGAGCGACGGGAGTTGGGATTTCGGCTTGGGCCTGTCCTATTCCGGAGAAGGTTACTTGTTCGATTCTTTTCCTAATCTGCACTTCTATCACCTCTACGATTTGTTCTATTGGGAGAATCGTAAAGGGGTGGGAGGCTTTCAGGAAGGCGATGAACTGGGATTGGACGTCAACGTGGGGATGAAGCTTTACCACGACAACGACAGTATGACGGGCGCATTCCTCATGTGGGACGTGACCGCTCGCCGGCAGGAAGTTGGCGATGCCCGTACGGGAGCATACGAGGGCAAGAGTCTGCAGACAGGCCCCGTACTCGTTTGGTACAAGGACAGTATTATGATTCGCGGGGAGTGGAAAGGATCGGTCTACGAAAGCCT
>JACNJI010000077.1 GCA_014382645.1 Verrucomicrobiota bacterium
TGTCGTCAAAGGCACGGGCTACAGCCAAGGATCCATGCAAGGGCTCGAAAGCATGATCGTATATTGCAGGATCGCCGATTCTCACTCTGGAAAGAGCTTCCTTTTTGTCCTTAGCCCCAATGTCGATCCACATCTTGTGGAGTTCGGGAACCTTTAGTCGATCCGAGGGGCTCATGAGGTGAATTGCCCTCTTGCCCGTGACTCCTTTGACTTCTCCTTTTTTCGTCAAGATGGATACTCGGCGACCGGAGATCATTGTGCGATCGTGACCGCCTATCACGTCGAAGTAGAGGAATCCCTTGTCGTCGACGTGTATGATGATCAGGCCCAGTTCGTCAATGTGTCCCGCCATCATGAGCGTCGGAGAACCGTTCAGACCCAATGTTGCATGACAACTACCAAGTGCATCAACCTCAAAGGCATGGGCTTTAGGTTTAACGTATTTGGCGACTACGGCTCGAGCCTCATCCTCGAAACCGGATGGCGAACGAGCTTCAAGCAATTCCACGAGAAAGGCTGGAGGTTTTGGGGAAACTGATTTTTTTGGCATATTTATTAAAGTTTAAGATGTTAATCAAAACATCGAAACACGAAGAATTCGAGAGAATAACAAGCCGAAAGATAATTTGTGTTGTTTTGACGTGGCATGTTTTCAGGAAAACCGGTTTCGTTCCCATTTATGACTATCTATCCCGCCATAGATCTCAAGGCCGGTCGTTGCGTTCGCCTCTTGCAAGGACGTGCCGACGCCGAGACAGTTTACCACGACGACCCCGTCGTTCCCGCCCAAGCGTGGAAAGAGGCAGGAACCGAGTGGTTGCACATCGTCGACCTCGATGGAGCGTTCGAAGGCTCTTCCTCTAACCTTGAAGCTGTTCGGAGAATCATTGCCTTGGGCGACCTTCGAGTGCAACTTGGCGGAGGATTACGCAACGAAGACGCTGTAGAGACGGTGCTTGAAGCGGGTGTCGAGCGAGCGATCATAGGGACTAGAGCATGTGCAGAACCCGACTGGACGCGAAAACTGATCGAGCGATTTGGCCCCGAACGTATTGCTGTCGGCATTGATGCACGCGACGGGAAGGTAGCAACCAAGGGCTGGGTGGAAATTACTGAAACTACTGCCCTCGACCTTGCCCGAAAAATGAGCGACCTCGGTGTCCGTTGGATCATTCATACCGATGTCGCCACCGACGGAGCTATGAATGGACCGAACTTACAAGCACAGCAGGAGATGGCCGTTGCCATTCCGGACTGTAAGCTCATCGCATCAGGAGGCGTTTCAAATACTCAAGATCTCGAAAACCTCAACGCACTAGCTGCTAGCCACTCCAATATTGAAGGCGTAATCGTTGGGAAATCTCTATATGAAGGAACCATTGATTTGGGAACCGCCCTCGGTACCTATCGCTAGAATATTCTTTACGTGAAAATCGAATATTTCAATATATACATTTTATGGGCAAGCAAATATGGCTTGCAAACTCAATCACTCCCGATTTGAGTTCATATCCCTTCTTCCGCAAAACCTAAATACGTTATGACGAAAATCTCCTTTGACATCGATTTCAGTAAAGATTCCGAAACCCTCTTGAAAGAAATACAAGATCAGGCAAAAGCCGAAGTAGAAAAACGAGAAGTTAAGGGACGCGCCAAAGCCTATCTATCCAGTCTTCACGAGACAGTTAACGACAAGATCGGCACATCCTACAATAGCGTTACCGAATTGGTCCGTGCTCTCGCCGAACATGCCTCACCCGCGATGCAAGAACGAATCAGTGGTTCGACAGTAATTGCGGGAGGACGTCGCAAGACAATTTCGATGAACCGAGAATTGTATGAGAAAATCAAGAAAGCTCTTGCGGGCCCATCACCGAACAAAGCCGCGATCGCACGCGAATCCAATTTAAGCGTAGTGCAAGTGCGAAAGGTCGCGGAAGGCGGTTACGAGGAAAAGTTTGAAGGCACTTCCGTGGAAAGCGTATCTTCAGAACCTGTGGTGGCAAGCGTCGCGTCATTGCCCGAATCAACTCAAGTTGACTTGCCCACCCCTGATGAGATTCCTGAACCGGAAAACGATCCCGTCATCGACGAATCACCCGCAGTATTGGCTGATACTGAAGAAGATGACTCGAAAATGCCGGACGCTACCAACACTATCATCCCAGACCTCCCCCCGCCCCCTGGTTTCAACGATGAGGATTATGGAGTTGCAGAGATTTCCGAGGAAGAAAGTGATTCAGCAATCCCTCCACCCCCATTTTTCGTGGATGAGGAAAACGAAGAAGTCCCCTCCTCAGTTGAATCAAGTTTTGAGAGCGAAGATGAAATGGGAAGCGACCCTAGCTCTACCACACCACCTCCCTCATCCAGCTGCACTTCGCAGCGCTCAGCCCCTCCAGCTTCCCCGATGCTTTCACCCATCCCACCACCCCCCCCACCCCCCCCCCCCTCCACTTTACTCCAACCATACCCGCACACGACGCCACCCCCCCCCCGTCCCTCC
>JACNJI010000344.1 GCA_014382645.1 Verrucomicrobiota bacterium
TCCAGTGGCTTTCGCTGTATTGGGGGACGAGCCGGTCGGTCGGACAGACCTTCAGCCATTCTACCGCGTTCGGCTCCAGGGGAACCCAGAAGCGGGAGCGTTCGTTCTTGCCGAATCTCGGCTTGGCCTTGGGGTCCTCCCGTTCCAAGTCGAGATCCTTCCATGTCATCTTGCGGGCCGCGGAGAAGCGTATTCCGCAAAGAAGGGTCAGCGCGACCACCCCGAGAAACTTTCCATCCTCCTTCGTCCGGGCGCGTTCGACGATTCTGCGGACCTCCTCGACCGAGTACACCCCGACGTCTCCGGCCCCGCTTCCGCGCTTGTCGATCTTGTCGGCCCAGTTGACTTGGATCAGTTCCTCCTTCACCCCGTAGTTGAGCATGCCCCTCAACTTGGTCAGCAGGTTGTCGTGAGTGGCGTTGCTTTTGTCCGAACATATCGTGTTCAAGGTCTCCCGAACCGAACGAAAGTCGATCCGCTCCACGATTTCCTCGCCGTGAAAGGGTAGGAGGGCGGCCAGCCTGCGGTCGTCCCCGACCGATTCCTCGTTCTTGCTTTGGGTTTTGACCTTTTGCTCCTGAGCCTCGATCCACCGGTCGAAGAGCTTGGAGAGAGAAAAACCCTCCCCGCCGGGCTGCACCTTGGGAAGCGTCTCCCGTACGAAGTCCGCGAGCGAACCCTCCATTCCGGCCTTTCGGAGCATCTCTCTGGCCGCCACGTAGTCGTTCAGGTCGTCCTCGCTGGTGGCTACCTTGCTCGCCTTTCTGCCGAAGTCCCTCAGGCTCAGCCAAATCTTCCTGAATTCCTCCTCCGCTTCCGCCTTTGTGGGGTAGAATCGTCGAGAAGGACCCGAAAGGTTAGAGAATCTCTTTCCGCGAAGATCCAGGCACCGACGGTTCGAGTTGTTTTCGTCGGGCGCGGGCTTGCAGACCTTAGACAAGACGAACTCAAATTCAGATTGCTTTCGCTTGTTCTCCGGCATATGAGTTTCGGTTCTTGTTCTTTGGTAGACGGCTGGTCAAATCGCTTGTTTCAGCCTGCAAATTTGTCAATCTCTTGTCAATGACAATTAAGTGTCAAGGGTTGACTGATTTCGTAAATACCTAATGAACAGTAATTAGGAGAGATGGCAGAGTGGTCGAATGCGCTGGTTTGCTAAACCGGTGAAGGGCTAATCGTCCTTCCACGGGTTCGAATCCCGTTCTCTCCGCCATTTCAAGTAGTTAAGTCCCAGTAGTTTGGGACTTTTCTTTGCGTCCTGTCCTGCCAAGTCCTGCCAAAAAAGCTTGCCTCTGTGGCAATAAGCTGAAAGATAATATCCTTATATGGCAACTGAAGGCAAAATCACTAAAGCGGATGGTCGAAATCCTTCGGGGACTTCTTATTGGGAGTATCCCAAAAGCTCGGGCGTGAAGATTAAGGAGATAATAAATCGATCGCGAGGCGAGGACTTCGGAGCGAGCTATCAAGTGGTCGTCCCCGCTAGAATTACAGGATATCGTCGCATAAGAAGGCAATTCCCGACATTGGCCGAGGCAAAGAGATTTACCGACCAAGAGCTTGAGGGGAAAGAGGAGTACGGTACTCGGTACTTTGATCTTACCGGCTCACAAAGGATTGAAGCCCTGCGAGCATTCAACATGCTCCCTCCGGGGGATTCCCTTGTAGACGCCGTAAGCTTCTACCTAAGCCATCATCATAAGGAAAATCTGCGCCTGTCTCTTGCCGAGGCAGTGGATGAATTTATCTCAGAGCAGGAAACTCTCAATCTTCGGCCGAGGAGTATGGATGACTTACGATATCGCTTAGGGGTTTTCGTTGATGCATTCGACGGTCGAAACGTCTCCGACATCCGGACTGAGGATCTTCGCCAGTGGTTGTCAGGACAAAGCCGGTTGTCCCCTAGGTCCTTAAAGAACTTCCGAAATACCGTTTGCCGTTTTTTCAATTGGACGGTCAATAAGGACAAGCCTTACAGAATAGACAATCCAGCGGAAAAAGTCCCTGTCCCTAAAATCGACTGGAAGCCGCCTGTTATCCTCACTGTCAGCGAAATGAAGCGGCTTTTCTCTTTTGCAATGGATAATGAAAGCGATAGGGAGTTGATTCCCTTTCTTGCCTTGGCGGCTTTTGCCGGCCTACGCACTGCGGAAATAAGTCGCCTGAGTTGGAAGTCCATCGACTTGCGGCGAAAACTAGTGACTATTGGGGCCGACCAAGCGAAGAAACGGAGGCTCAGGGGAATAGATCTTTCCGAAAATGCTGCCAAGTGGCTTCGTCTTTCCGACTGCAAAGAGGGTGCGATTACACCGGGGAATCTGTACTCGCGCTTGGCCGATCTTAGGGAAAGGGCGAAGTTCACTAATTGGAAGGGCGAGAAGTCCAATGCCTTGCGGCATAGCTTTGGTTCTTACCATTTCGCCCTTTACGATGATGCGGCTCTGACGGCTGGCAAGCTGGGGCATAAGGCGAATGACGACCAGCTCTTCGATCACTACCGGA
>JACNJI010000287.1 GCA_014382645.1 Verrucomicrobiota bacterium
GACGCTCACCAAGGGCTTTTACTTGGGCAAGTACGAGGTGACGCAGGCCCAGTACGAGGCGGTGATGACGGGGAACAGCAACCAATTGAGCGCTACGCCGAGCCAGTACACGGGTAACGACCGTCCCGTGGAGAAGGTGAGCTGGGACGACGCGCAAATCTTCCTCACCCGCCTGAACGCCGCCGAGCAGGCGGCCGGCAGGTTGCCTGCAGGTTGGAGTTACGTTTTGCCGACGGAGTCGGAATGGGAGTACGCCTGCCGGGCGGGCACCACTACGGCGTACTCATGGGGTGCCTCGATCGCCGCCTCGAATGCGAATTACGGCCAAAGCGGGATAGGCCAGACCCGCGACGTGGGTCAGTATGCGGCGAACCCATGGGGCTTTTTCGACATGCACGGCAACGTTTGGGAATGGACGGCGGACAGGTACTTAGCGGCTTACCCGACAGGATCGGTCACGGATCCCACGGGACCGGCGGACGGCTCCGACCGCGTCACTCGCGGTGGTTCCTGGGGCAGCCCGGCGAACTTCGCCCGTTCCGCGATTCGGATCAGGGACGAGCCCGCCTTCAGCAGCTACAACCTGGGCTTCCGCCTCAGTCTCCGACCGGCCAGCCAGTAGCGGAGTGAGCCGTAGGGAGCCGCCGGGCAGAGCGGAGCCTGCGCGGGGAGCGACCGGAGCCGAACGGAGCTCCGCTTTTTCGCTTACGCCTACAATACCGCGAAGCAAGCTAAGATCGGATAGCCGCCGAACCTGGATTCCGGTTTGCCGGCGCTTCGGTACCGAGCTAATAAGCCGTTACACGATGTTACGCCCAGCAGGAGGATTCCCCGTGAGGGCTGGAAATGATTCGGGGTAGAGTAGGGTGGCTTTGTGGATGCCCGCACCCCATGTAATCTTTTGTTGAGGAAACGGCTAGTTCAGTTTAGCGAGCGTTTCTTTAATTGCATCGAAATTCGGTAATTCCATCGGTGTGGCGGTCTGTTCCGCGTATTGGACGATGCCTTCTTTGTCTATCACAAACGCTGCCCGGGCGCTTACGCTGCCCACCCCAATGAGATCATCGAGCAATACGCCGTAGTCTTTCGCCGTTTGCTTGTTCAGGTCGCTGGCAATGGTTATGCCGATACTTTCCTTTTCCGCCCATTGCCCTTGGGCAAACGGGCTGTCGACGCTTATTGCAATCACCTCTGCATTCAGCTCGCCGTAGGCAGCCAAACCAGAGGTGACGTCGCAAAGCTCTTGTGTGCAAACCCCTGTGAAAGCGAGTGGAAAGAACAAAATCACGGTGTTTCTTTGGCCAACGTTGGTTGCCAGATTTACGTCACTCAGTCCGAAATCGTCCTTTTCACCGGGAGCGTTTATGGATTTCAGGGTGAAGTCGGGAGCCTTGGAGTTAATTTCGAGGGTCATCGTAATATATTTTTATTTGGTTGGGTTCTGTGTATGCCATCGATTCGGCGACAGCGACTTATCAAACCTTAAAAAAAAATAAAAGGCAACTCTTTGCATGGAGTCCGGGGCCACGGGGTGAGGGGCCTAGAATCAGCCGGAGGAAGAAAGCTCCATTCGAGTGGCTGACTATCCCATACGCAACGACCACCAGTGATTACATTTCCCCATGATCTCTTTTTTCTCTAACAACGGTGTGGCCTGCCGTGCGTCCCCTAAAGGTCGCTTTGCCTAACCTTAGGCGGTGGCGCCTTCCGGTTCCGGGTTTTCGTCGAGAAGTGCATCGCCTTCTTCCATGACGCCGTCCACGATGGCGGCTCCGACTGAATCGCCGAAGCAGTTGACCGCGGTGCGGAATCTATCCAGCAGCCAGTCGACCATGAGTATCAGGCCTATTGCCTCGACGGGGAGTCCGGCGGCATTCAGGACGATCAGCATGGTGACCAGACCGGCCTCGGGGATTCCGGCCGCCCCGATTGCCGCCAAGGTGGCCGTGATTGCGATGGTGATCTGGGTTGTCATGGTGAGTTCCTGGCCTGTGATCGGGAAATAAATTTGGGCTATGAATATGGCGGCGGCAGCCTCGTAAAGGGCGGTGCCGTCCATGTTGATGGTGGCCCCCAAGGGGAGAACGAACTTTGTGGATTTTTCCGAGATTCCGGCCTTGTCGATGGCGCACTCCATGGTGATGGGGAGGGTAGCCGAGGAGCTAGCCGTGGAGAACGCCGTGAGCACGGCTTGAGACATATTCTTAAAGAAGGTAATGGGGTTTTTCTTGGTGAACAGCCAGTAGATCAAGAACAAGGTGACAAAGGCATGGAAGCCCAGTCCCGTGAGAATCGTCAGGATATAGTAACCCTGCTGACCGGCCATTTCCGCCAACTTGCCCTCTAGGTTGGCATGACCGAACTTCCCCGCCACCAGACAGAAGATGCCCAATGGGGCAATGTTCATGAGGAGCATCACGAAAGACATCAAGGCATCGTTGGCTTGCCCGATCATTCTGGTGATGGCGAAGACCTTTTTGCCCATAGTGGTAAGCATGGCGGCAAAAATAATGCTGAAAACAATAAGGGGAAGCAGGTTCATCTCCGCCGCGGCCTTGAACAAGTTGTTTGTGACAAGCATGAGGAGAATGTTCTCGAGAATGTCGGCCAGACCTTTTTCTTCACCGGCCTTCTTCTTTTGGGCCACTGCCTTGGCGTAAGCTTTGTCTGCGGTATCCTTATCGGTCTGGGCCATCTCGACTTGCGTCTTTAGGGTCTCGTCTTGAGGTGATTTCTTTAGGGCGGTTTCGGCATCCGCGAGGGCCTTTGCCGCGATGGACAAATCCTCCTCGGCTTTTTGTTGCACCTCGATCGCCTCTTTTCGCTTTTTCTGCTCTTCCACGGCTTTGGACGCCTCTTCATTGGCTTCGTTTTTCTCTTCAACCTTGGCCTTGATCTTCTCCTTCAAGGCTACCAGTTCGGCCTCGGCCTCCTTTTTCTCCGGGCCGGCTGCCGCTTCGTACTTGGCCTTGGCTGCCTCCAGCTCCGGCTTCATGATGTTGACTATGATTAGCCCGACAATCACAGCCAACACGGTCGTGGACATGTAATAGCCAATCGCATAGGCGCCCGGTTTTCCCGGCTTCCGGACATCGCCGAGTCCCAGAATGCCGCTCATTACCGACATCACCACGAGGGGCACGACCATCATCATCAAAAGGCTGAGAAAGACTTCGCCGCCAACTTCGAATTTAACGGCAATTTCGGGAGCGAAGTACCCCATCGCGATCGCTGCAACGATAGCGGCAATGATGTAATAAGTTAGGTTTCCGTGACCTTTGGGTTTCTTTTTACTCATGAAATTACTTAATAAACTATGATCTGGTTACTCTGTCGGTTGGCCTTTTTGCTCTTTGTTGCTATAGCCGTGATCTCGCTTTGGCGGATTATGTTCGAAGGCCCCACTTTTACCGGAGTTCGGTTCGTAGCAAGAACGTACATTCATCGAGGCAGTATAGAACCCGTTCGCGATTTCGGCTATTATAAGATTTCACCGATTTTATAATGGCCGGGGGATCAAGTCCGATTGCGAGCGTTTCCACGACTAGTATTTCTGCGGCATCGAGTTGCTTCAGTCGAGGCTGACAATACAGTCGGGAAGGGCTTCCTTGAGCATAATTTTTTGACTCTCGTTGATTGAATTGCCGCCGAGGGTCAAAACCTTCAATCCTTTCAATTTCGCAAGCGGCGAGGCATCGGTGATTTGGTTTTGGTGGAGGTACAATCTCGTCAACTTGGTCAAATCCGTTAGTGGCGCGATGGCCGTGATCTTGTTGTTGCCGAGGTACAGCTTCGTAAGGGACGTCAATCCTGCGAGCGGTGCGACGTCGGTGACTTGGTTGTCGTTGAGGGCAAGCCACTTCAGTTTGGGCAGTCCCGCCAGTGGAGCAAGGTCGGTGATTTGATTGTCGAGGAGGCTGAGATTGGTCAACTTGGTCAGTGTGGCTAGTGGACCAAGAGTGGTGACCTTGTTGTTGTAGAGGGCCAAGTTGGTCAAGTTGGTTGCGTATTCGAGACCTGTGAGGTCGCTGATTCCGGCATTGTTCGCTTTCAGGGTTTCCAGTGACGCGATTTCCTTACGGGTGATGACGCCTTGTGGTTTGTTAAGGGCTGCCCGGACGACTGCCTCTAAGTTGGTGTCCTTGAAGGCCACAGGTCCATTCGGAACCGTCGGGTTGCCCGCGGGTTTCACCTCGCTGCTTCTTTGGGTAACGCATGATGCAAGAAGCAAGGCGGCGGCCGGAGCGACGAACAATTTCCTCATCGGGACAGCTCAACATTCAAAGCTTTTTGGGTCAAGCGCATCGAATTGACCTTTATTCGCGAAAACTGCATGTTCCTAATCGAGTTGCCTCCGAGGCGGACTTGTTCATTGTTCGCCGGCGATGATTCAAATTCAAGAAGTTAGTCTTGCCTATGGTCCGCAGTCCTTGTTCAAGGAGATCTCCGAGGTAATCGGTCCTCTTGACCGGATTGCCTTAGTGGGCTCGAACGGTTCGGGTAAGACCACCTTGTTGCGCATGCTTATGGGCGAGGTGGAACCGGATTCGGGATCCATTGAGAAACCCGATTACACAACCATCGGTTACTTGCCGCAGGATGGTATTTCGGTGAAGGGGAGTACTTTGGCCGAAGAGGCGGGGAAAGCCTTTGCCGACGCCTTGGCCTTGCGAGAGCGTTTGGGCGAGGCCGATGTCCGGTTGGGTGAGATGGAACCGGATGCGGAGGAGTTTTACGATTTGATCGACTTGATGGGAGCTTGGGAGGAGCAATTGGCTGCTTACGAGCCGGAGAAGATGAAGTTCCGTATCGAGAAGGTTTTAACGGGAATGGGATTTGCCCTGTCCGATATGGATCGCGACGTCGGCGAGTTCTCTGGAGGTTGGCAGATGCGGATTGCCTTGAGCAAACTGTTGCTTCAGGCTCCTTCGCTCCTAATCTTGGACGAGCCGACAAACCATATGGACATTGTTTCCCAGCACTGGTTGGAGCATTATTTGAAGCGTTACCAAGGCGCCCTGATCGTGATTTCGCATGATCGGGCATTCCTCGAGACGGTGACCGAACGCACATTGGAACTAACGCTCGGCAAGCTCAATAGCTACAAGGGAAATTATACCTTTTATCTGAAGGAGAGTGTGGCTCGCAAAGAACGCCAGCAAAAGGCTTCCAACAACCAAAAGAAAGTAATCCAAAAGGAAAAAGAGTTTATCAATCGCTTCCGTTCGAATGTAAAGAAGGCGGCTATGGTGCAGAGCCGGATAAAGGCTTTGGATAAGATGGAAATCGTGAAACCGGAGGCGGAGGAGAAGAAAATGTATTTTCGTTTTCCGCCGTCGCCGCCCGCAAGTCACAAGGTGATCGAGGTGGAGAATATGAAAAAAGCTTACGGAGACATCCAAGTGTTCGATGGTTTGGATCTTCGGATAGACAAGGGCGATCGCATTGCCATCGTGGGCGTTAACGGGGCGGGCAAGTCGACCTTGGTTCGCATCCTAGCGGGAGTGGAACCTTTTCAAGAGGGTGAGCGCGACGTCGGGGTGAATACGGTTATCGGTTATTTCGCCCAGCATCAGTCCGAAGAATTGAATCCCGCCAATGACGTACTGACGGAAGTGGAGGAAGTCGCGGAAGGTCACCCCGAATCAAACCCTCGAGCAGCATTAGGCGCCTTGCTCTTCAGCGGGAAAGAGGCGTTGAAGAAGACTTCCGTTCTTTCGGGGGGGGAGCGCAATCGAGTGGCGTTGGCGAAACTTTTGATGAAGCCTTGCAACTGCCTTATAATGGATGAGCCCACGAATCACTTGGACATTCGCAGCAAGGAGGTGCTGCAGGAGGCCCTCAACTTGTTCGAAGGGACCGCCATTATCGTGAGTCACGACCGTTCTTTCTTGGACGGGGTGGTTACGAAGGTTCTGGAGGTCTCGCCTCAGAAAACTAGAATGCTCACCTGTAATGTGAGCGAGTACATTGAGAGGTTGGACAGGGAAATGGCCGAGGCTCGTGGTTAAGCCTTGAGCGGTCGTTCCGCTCTACAGCAATTTAAGCACGGCGAATCCACCTAGGAGAAGCACACCAAAAGCGAGGGCGAGTTTGTTGAAGTGCTTGTCGATGAAGACCTTCATAGGTTCGCCGAATTTGGCGATTAGTACGGCGACTATGAAGAAGCGGGCGGAACGACTGATGGCGGAAGCGAGCAAGAATTGAGGAAAAGCCATGCCTAGAACACCGCTGGCAATGGTGAAGATCTTGTACGGAATAGGTGAAAATCCAGCGAGAAATACGAGAGGCCAACCCCATTCCTTATACCAAGAGGTAAGGTGTCTGAATTTCTCCTCGGTGAAACCGGGTACGTATTTGTAGAAGATGTCTTGGACGGTCTCCCAGCCAAAGGCTCCAATGGCGTAACCGGCGGCTCCCCCTAGCACGGAGGCGATGGAACAGATGAGGGCGAACTTTAGCGCCTTTCTTAGGGCGCCGAGGCAGAGCGGAATTAGAAGTACGTCGGGCGGGATGGGGAAAAAACTGGCTTCGGCAAAGGATATCGCGGCAAGCCATCCCCCAGCTGATTTCCTTTCGGCGAGGGTGAGCGTCCAATCGTAGACACGGCGTAAAAGGTTTGGCTTGGCTTGGCTCATGTCGTCTCCTTTGGGTTCAGATCTCAACTAAGAGTAGACCTCGGGCTTGAGGAGAGCGACGTGAGGGAGTTGACGGTAACGTCCCGCGTAGTCGAGTCCGTAGCCGACTACGAAATGATCGGGTATGGAGAAACCTATCCAGTCCGCTTTGAATGGGGTTTCGCGGCGAGCGGGCTTGTCGAGAAGCACGCAGGAATGGACGGATGCGGGATTGCGAGAGAGGATTTCGTGTTGAACTCGGGACAAGGTGTTGCCGGTGTCGAGGATGTCGTCGACGAGAAGGACGTGCCGATTCTCCACTTCCGCTCGGAGGTTGCCCAAGATGCGAGGGCTCGACTCGGGAGAGGTGGAGTCCCCGTAACTGGCAACGCGTATGCAGTCGAGACGTAGTGGGCGGCGCAGGTTGCGAATGAGATCGGCGGTGAATACGATAGCCCCGTCAAGTAAGGTAATGAGCAGGATTTCCTCTCCTTCGTAATGAACGTCGATTTCAGCTCCTAGGGCCGTCACGCGCCGGCTGATGGTTTCTTCGTCGAGCAGGATTTCCTGTATGTCGTTGGTCATGGCGAAAAGGTGAGGAGATGATTGATGCTCGATTGGGCGGAGCGGGCATAGCCACCCCCGAAGAGATTGTAGTGGTTCAATTCGTGATAAAGGTTGTACAGGGTTTTGCGAATTCCGAAGCCGGGGTCGAGAGGGAAAATCTCTTGATAGCCTTTATAGAATTCTTTTGAGAATCCTCCGAACATATAGGTGAAGGCAATATCGGCTTCACGATCGCCGTAATAGCTTGCGGGATCGAATACATAGGGCTGACCCTCGGCATCGCAAGCGAAGTTGCCGCCCCATAGGTCACCATGCAAGAGAGATGGGATGGGCTTATATTCGCTGAAGAAATCGGGGAGTCGCTTGAGGAGTAATTCGGCTCCATGGAAAGATTGACCTTTTTTTTTGGCAAGGTCGAACTGGTGAATCAATCGGTGCTCACGGTAGAATGTGATCCAGTCGTCGGACGCCGGGTTGGGTTGGTGGGTGGCTCCTATGGCGTTGTCGATCTTCCATCCGAAGTGAGGTTTTTCGATCCGGTGCAAATGTGCGAGGTCTTGACCTAGCTTGTGCTGGGCGGCACCTCCGACTCGGCCGGTTTCGAGGTACTCGAGTACCAGAAAAGACCGGTTTCCCGATACCCCGTGACAGATCGTGGCAGGCACGCGAACAGTTCGAGTGGAGGCTATCTCCGCTAGGGCTTTGGCTTCCGCTTTAAAAAGTCTTAAGAAGTCTGCTGAATTCGCCTTTGCGAAATATACTTCGCCATTCGCACTCTCCAACCGTCGAGCATCGTTGATGCAACCACCGCCGATATTGCTTTCACTATGGAGAACAAATGAAGTTTGCGTCTCCTTGGCAATGGCGGTTGCTATGTTTCCCCACATAGGCGTTTTTGATTTTGTTCAAAGATAAAGATGCGGAAGGCGAGGTGGCTTTATGTGGTCTATCCCAAGCGCTTTCTCAAGTCTTCGAGCAAAGCTCCGCAACCTTCTTCCAACAAATCCAGTACTTTCTCGAAACCACTGACCCCACCATAATAAGGGTCGGGTACTTCGCTGACTGTTCCGCTCACGTACTCGCAGAATGGTTGAATCTTCTTTCGTCCCTCATCGTTCGGAGCGAGTTTGTTCAATTCCGTGAAGTTGAAGTTGTCCATGGTGAGCAGGAGATCTGCATTGGCGAAGTCGTCATTATTGGCTTTCCGTGCTCCTCCACCTGTTGGGATGCCTCTCGCTCCGGCTGCTTTTTGCATGCGTTGGTCGGGCGAGTTACCCGCATGTTGGTCAATGGTGCCGGCGGAATCGCAGGTGATGCGGTCGTCCAGTCCATGATCCATTAACAATTTGCGAAAAGTGGCTTCGGCGGCGGGAGAACGGCAGATGTTGCCCCAGCAAACAAAGACTATGTGTAGCTTTTCTTGAGCGGGTTGGTTTTGCATTTCTAAAAAGGTCGTGCTTTACGCATGAAAATAACGAAGGAGTCAACCTTGACGTTTTACTCCTTTTTTACCATTAATGTGTATTATGAGCAAGAAGCTTGCAATATTTGGCTGTGGTTATCTTGGCTCCGAGCTTGCTCGGCAGGCTCTAAGTCTTGGGTGGGATGTTTCGGCTGTTACGCGTAATGCCGATACGGCTTCTTCATTGAGCGATTCGGGTGTCCAAAAGGTCGTGGCAGCGGAGCTGGGAGCTGATTCTTGGCAAGGCGAGATTGATTCGACGCAGGATTTCGTGGTGAATTGCGTTGGAGCCGCCTCAGCCGACTTGGATGGTTACTTGAAATCCTATGTCGATGGTCAAGACTCGGTAGTGAAATGGGCACGCGACGGGAAGGTGGGAACCTTTGTCTTTACGAGTAGTACTTCAGTGTATCCTCAAACAGAACGCCAACTTGTTGACGAAACCGCGTCTTCCGATGGTGTTTCCGAACGAGGAGGACTTCTTCTTGCTGCTGAGCAGTTGGGGTTTCCTGGCGGTGGTGGTATCGGTCGCTCCTTTATTTTACGCTTGGCAGGGTTATACGGGCCAGGCCGACACTTGTTTCTTGAAAATGTGAGAAATGGCAAAACCCAATCCGGTGACGGAGATCGTATTCTAAACTTGATCCATCGCGACGACGTAGTCTCCGCTCTTTTTGCCGTGCTTCAGGCAGGTGACCAAAATATTGGCAGAATTTACAACGTATCCGATGGCAATCACTCTTCGCGAGCAGAGATTGCAGTATGGCTTGCCGAAAAATTGGGAGTCGATGCACCTTCGTTTGCGGGTCGTGATGGATCCCATGCTTCCAATCGGAAGATCAGCAATAATCGCATTCGTGATGAGCTGAATTGGTCGCCGGATTTTCCTTCTTTTCGAGAAGGTTATAATTCGATTCTGGAAAAATAGGATCGGCCCTGTTTTGTTCTAGCATCTTTTCTTGTTTTTTTTTAACTTTATAAAAGGGTTTTTCTCATGGTCGGAGTCGGTAAGTTGCTCAAGCAAGCTCAGAAAATGCAGAAGAAGATGGAAGAGGCTCAAGAGGCTCTTGCCCAAGAAGTGTTTGAGGTTTCCGGTGGCGGCGGTGCGGTGACCGTCAAGATAAACGGGCAAGGCGAATTTCAAAATCTTAGCCTAGACCCGGAATTTCTTAAGGAAGATCCGGACTTTGTGTCCGAGGCTATCCTGCAAGCCATTCGAGATGCAGCTGAGGAAGCCAAGAAACGAAGTGAAGCTGCCATGGGTGATCTCACGGGAGGTCTTCAGATGCCCGGGCTTTTTTGACGTTGGTATCCGATTCGTTGTTTTGCGGGCAATATCATGACGCCCGGGTTCGAAAACTTACTCAAGGGACTCAAAAGTCTTCCCGGTCTAGGTCACAGGTCGGCCGAACGTATTGCACTTCACTTGCTGGTGGAGAAACCCGAAGGTCTCGACGCTCTCATTGAGATTCTTCGAACCGCGGGAACCTCGGCCAGAGCTTGTTCCATTTGCGGCAACCTTTCCGAGGATGAAAAATGCTCTATTTGTGGGGACGAGGAACGGGAGCAGGGAAAGATCTGCGTCGTCGAGCGAGTCCCAGACCTCTTCGCCATAGAGCGTTCGGGTGCTTTTCGCGGCCGCTATCATGTCCTGCACGGTAAGCTTTCCCCGATTCGGGGCATCGGTCCGGCAAAGCTGAACTTCGCTAGCCTTAGGGCCCGCATTGAAAAAGGCGAGGTGAACGAACTGATCCTTGCCATTGCTAACGACATCGAGGGTGAAGCGACCTGTCACTACTTGAGCGAAGAAATCGTGGGGGATAGAGACATGCAAGTAAGTCGCATTGGATTTGGCATTCCCAGCGGGTCCGGAGTCACTTATGCCGACGAGGTCACCTTGCGAAGCGCCTTGGATGCCCGTAGGGATTTTTCTTGATCAGTCATTTGAATGTTTGGAAAAAACTTTTCATTGTCTTCGAGGTCTCTATTCTTGGCACCCGATGAACCATCTACTATTGGCGGCGGCGATATCGTTCGGGATTTCCTCGGTCTCGGCGGCGGTTTCGGTACTTGGCCAGAAGCCCGAGTGGTCTCGCTTGGATGCTTATCATAACAGCATCACGAGTTCGACGTTCGAGGAGTTGCTTCGAAAAGTTTACGTCCCACGGGAGTCTTGGTGGAAGGATTGGATTAAGATCGACGAGAAGGAAGCCCGTATCCGTAAGTTTGCGGGCAAGGAAGATTGGTATGTTTTGCCTTTTGCATCTTGTCCCGGAATTGCAGCGAAGAATCGCCGGCAAGAGTATTGGCGTCCCGCGGCGAACCTACGCGCCCTTGCCCGTAAAAAGCCATTGGCTGGTTTTTCCATCGCTTTGGACCCCGGCCATTTGGGTGGTAAATATTCGAAAATGGAGGGCCGACATTTTGTCATAGGCGAGGCTGCTGCAGTTAAGGAGGGTGACGTCGCTCTCTTGGTCGCCAAGCGTCTCTCCAGGCGTCTTAGCGGATTGGGAGCGAAGGTTTCGCTGGTTCGCAATCGAAAGAAGCCCGTGACGATGGACACCCCCAAGACTCTACGCAAAGAGGCCGAGGCGTGGCAAAAAAGAATCGAAGGCGATGCCGTGCCCACGCAAACGAAGAAGGAACGCAAGAAGTCGGTTCGTCGGCGTGGAGAAATTCTGTTCTTTCGATCGAGTGAAATGATGGCGAGGGCATCAAAGGTAAACGAAAAGTTAAAGCCCGACCTAGTCGTATGCATTCACTTGAATGCTGCGCCTTGGCCCACTCCTGAAAAGAATTCGTTGGTGGAGCGGAATGATTACCACGTTCTCACCAATGGAGCATATTTGGGAGGAGAGGTCGCACTCGACAACCAGCGACTCGAGATGCTCGTTAAACTTCTGAACCGTTCCCATAAGGATGAACTCTCCTTGGCCGAGTGCATGGCACAGTCATTCAAACGGGCGACCGGACTTCCTGCATTCAATTACAAAGGACCTAACGCGGTAAAGGTAGGGGAGGTTCCCGGCGTCTGGGGGCGCAACCTAATGGCCAATCGTTTGTACGAATGCCCCGTTGTTTTTCTCGAGCCTTACATCGCAAATTCCACGCAGGTTTTCGCCCGTATCCAGGCGGGGGACTATGACGGAGCCAAGATGGTGGCTGGAAAAATTCGTATCAGTCTTGTCGAGGAATACGTCGATGCCGTGGTTGCGGGCTTGGTCGCCCATGCGGCAAGTCACGCAAACTGAGCTAGGCCAAGATTTTCTTGGCCACGTCGCCAAAGACGTCGGTTAGACGGAAGTCGCGGCCTGCGTAGTTATCGGTCAGGGGTTCGTGGTCTCAACCCAGCAAATGCAAGATCGTTGCGTGGAGGTCGTGGAAATGCATTTCATCCT
>JACNJI010000475.1 GCA_014382645.1 Verrucomicrobiota bacterium
CCGGCGACCAGTGACGCGCGCGCGCCGGGGCCCAACCACCGGCGCCTCAGCCACGGGGGCGCCCCGCCCGAGGGCCGTAACCGCCGCCGGTGCCGCCTCCGGCCAGCCCCACCCCGGCATTGTTCTGCGCTTGATCAGGTTCCGCTGGCTCAGTTCTAGCAGGAGGAGCCAAAGCCACTAGAATTGGACCATCGGCATCGGAATACTTGGAACCACCATCGAGGATTTCAACCCGACCCAGCTTACCATCCACACCGATCTTAGCGCGAACTTGAGCCACAGTACCACTCGAATCAGCAGGTGCGGAAACGGCAAATTCCTGCCCCCAGTTGGTACTCAAAATCTTAGAACCATTAGGATCAAGAAGCTTCACCTTCTCTCCCTTGGTTGTAGTGGAGAACAGATTCAGAAGACCGGATGCTTGACCCGAAGTCGGATCAACATCGTCCTCCACTTTAAAATCCATGAGCTTGGACAAATCCTCCAGCAATTGCTGGCGACGATCGCGGTAAGTGGCCGCTTTCCCTTTGTCTTGAAGTTCGAATCGGCGTACCTGTTGGTTTACCTCATGCAACTTCTCCAAAATAGTATTAATCTGCACTACTGATTGCTTTACAGTCGCAGTCAAGTCGGCTTCGATCGACTCAAACTTTTCGCCGGATTCATTGAAACGCTTACCCAATGTCTGAACCTTATGATAGAGTTCCTGTTTAATGGTCGGTTCATCTGGAGAAGCTGAGAGCTCCTGAAACGCGTTAAAAAAATCATTTAGGGCACGAGTTAAACTTCCCGGGGCAAGATCACTCTCCGATTGGTCATCCAAACCAACGTTCACTCCTTGGCGAGTGACTCGTTCGCCAAGAGCTGATTGGAGCAAATCTAAAATTTCCTTACGAGCATCCAAGGAGGAGGTTTCGCCAACTTCCGACACCACTCGCCTATCCAAAAGTTCACTTCGAGCATGATCAAGCCCGCCCATTTGAAGAGCGCTAGTACCAAGGGAACCGACCTCTTTATACATTGACCCATCACGAGCAACGACTCGTTGTCTAGCATAACTTTCGTCATTAACATGACTAAGGTTTTTGCCCGCAATCTCAGTGCTCTTCGCATGGTACTGAAGAGCCTGGGTGGTTTTAACGATTGATCCTAAAAGCGCCACGGATCAAATAAAGTTTATGGTTTGCAGGATCAAGCGGACTCCTCGAGAGTGGATCGGTAGGCAGTTGAGAAAGGAGCAAGATCGCCTCGTTTGTCATAAGTTTTCGAGTGCGATCGAGGGTCGGCTACGGCAAGTATCTGATCCGTCACCTCGCCGAGGCGAGAAATAAGACGTCGATTTTGATCTAATTTTCGACGAATCCTAGATATCAAGTTGTTGATTTCCTCCACAATGCTTTCAAACATCGGTTGAGTTACTACGGGGAAACAGGGCAGCAACTGGGATAAACTGGAGTCTTCCGGCTTGCCATAGCCAGTTGCCAGGGAGCGAACATACCCTTGACGGCGTTGCTGCAAGGTATTGCTCGCTTCCATTTGAGAGCGAACAGACTTGTTGATCTCGAGCAAATTCTCGGGTTCACGATTAAGGATGCTAGCCTGCTGAGAGCTGAGCAAACCCATGAGACCGCCATATTCCCCCAACTCATCGCGAAGAAGGTTCAACAGGTCTTCCCAAGAAAAATCGACCCCGGGAGAGCCCGTTTGCGTAAGATTAACCATCAGTTTTTTCGGTAAAGGATGAGGACGAATCGGTTGACTCATTCTCGATTTCAGACTCGTTTACATTTTTCATTAATTCGGCGCCTTCGGCATCGACTTTTTTGTTCAAGTGCATCTGGAGCATCGAAGAGATCCCGAAGCCCCCTCCCTGAGCTATGCTTTCAGCCATGGCATCAGTAAACATGTGCCTGTACATTCCGGAGGCTCCGCCATTCTCGTTGAAAATCCCCTTGAACATGGGCTTTAGAGCCTGCTTGAGGTACTGCTTGACCAAAAGAGATTCAAATTGACCGGAAACAGCCGCAGCCTTTTGCTCCTCACTCGCATGTCGGGAATGTGCCATCTCCATGAGCATGGAGGTATCCATCCCCACATACTGGCTGGAAGATAATTCTGGAGTTGCGTTCATCCTAACTGAAATCAGTTGATAATCAACTCGGCCTGCAGAGCGCCGGCCGCCTTGATGGATTGAAGTATGGAAGTCATTTCTCGAGTAGTAAGACCTAACTGGTTAAGTGCGGTAGCAAGGTTGTTGACCGTAGTAGCGCCTTGAGGGTCCAACTCGTTCAAAGTCTCAAATCGCCCGATTTCCTCAACCAAGTCGGCATCGGCTCCCTGTAGGACTTGGGTCGCTCCAGAGCTAAAAGGCAAAGGTTGGCTAACGCCCGTAGTCGGATTGATGAAAATCGTTACGTTGCTGTTGCTTACGGCTACGGGGGATACCCGAACACTCTCGGTTGCCACAATGGTACCCGTGCGTTCGTTAATGATCACCCTGGCCGCAATGTTCGGACGTGCCTCAATTTCGCCGATAGCAGCGATAAAATTGGTCGTTTGGCCGCGAAACGTTGCCGGAATCTTTATGTTCACGGAACCCGCGTCAACGGCAAGGGCAGTACCGGGGTAATATTTATTTACGGCTCCCGCGATTTTCACGGCGGTCATGGCGTCGGGATAACGCAAAATCATTTCTATTGAGTTTCCATTCCCGATTATATTACTTTCGATCTCTTGCTCGACAAGAGCTCCACTAGTCACCAGTCCCACAGTAGGATGGTTAACTTGCACACTTGCCCCTCCTGCCCCTCCTGCGGAAACACCACCGATCGAAACCGCTCCTTGGGCAACCGCATAAACTTCTCCATCTGCTCCGAATAGAGGGGTCTGCAAAAGAATGCCCCCCTGTAAGGAGTCGGCATTACCAATCGAAGCCACGGTTACATCAATTGTTGAACCTTCCTTGGCAAAGGGACCGATGTCGGCAGTCACCATAACTGCGGCAATGTTACGGGACTTGTCTGCCTTGTCGGCTCGAATACCCAATCGTTCAAGAGCGTTTAAGATACCCAACTCAGTGTACTCGATCCGGGAGTCACCCTGCCCCGCCAACCCCGTTACCACTCCGTAACCGAAAAGCTGGTTGGACCGAGCACCCTTGACCTGAGTCAAATCTTGAATCCGGGCACCGTAAAGGCACACACCCGCACAAGTGAGAGCAAGAATCGTGAAAAAAGTAAAATTGAAACGGCTCATGCTATATCAGCTCAGAAGGGATTGAGAATACCTGAAAGACGCTGGTACCAAGATTCCTTCTGGGCATCATTTAAACTACCCTTGGCCACAAATTCGATTTGGGCATCCGCAACATACTGGGAAGAAACCACATTTCGGTAGCGTAATCCTTCTCGAAAGCCGAATCCGATGTCCTCCTTCCGGACCAATCCCTTCAACACGGCATAGTAACTCTCGCCGGAGAAAGTGACCATCCTAGCCCCTTCCACTACCAGAACCCCGTTGGGTAACATGTCGATCACCACGACACTGACCTTTCCCTGCAGGTTCTGCGTGTTCGCAATTGAACCCCCACCTTTGGAACTGTTTTTAGTTTCGATCTCGGTGCCGGGCAAACCACCATTGTGCGTGCCCATTTTGCTTTGAGCGAAAAGGAACTGTTTTACTGCGTTTTCTACCTGAGCTTGTCGGTTTCGAGTCGTGTTTTGAGAAGCAGCAAGGGATGCACTCTCACTTACGTCTATAGTAAGTAGATCGCCTACCGCAAGTGCGCGCTTGTCCACATACAATCCTTTGCCAGAATTGGTACTCTTCAGCCAGAGCGAAGCAGCGCATAAATCGACTAGAGGCAACAGGAAGAAGACCCCAAAAAGAATAGCGAAAAGACTAGAAGTAAACTTTGACACTATTTTCATTTAGCACTTTGGCTTGGAATTCACGGTTGGAAGAAATATTCCTAATACGAACAAAAGAACCCTCGACACCGTCTTCCATCGCTTGGCCCTTCATTTCAACGAAGATGCCTTTTCCTGAGGCAAAAACATTCACGACTTGCCCTTTACGGACGAGTGTCACCTTCGAAAGATGACTCCATTTCAGCACAGTCCCGGGTTTGAGGCTAGTCGTCACTTGATAACCATTTAAGCGAGCGTCGGACAAAATGCAGTTCGCTCCCGCCCCTAGAGCATCAATAGCACTGGAAGAAAGAAGATCAGGAGTTATCCGACTCCCTCGATTCAGAGGTACTTTCGCAACTGCTACATCCACCATCTGAGAACATTTAACGGGATAACCCCACTCACCCAGTTTAAGACCATCGGACGAAATTGAAAAACGCATGAAAGCGTTGGCCGATAGTTCATCGGGAATGGATTGCTGCAATTTGAATTCCCAATCTACCGGAACATTTAACGGTTTCCACTCGCGAGAAAGTCGAGCAAGAACATGTCCGGACGCTTGGTAGCGATGCGAAAGCACCGAGGCAATTTTCTTCTCTAACAACTCCGCATCTAGAATAACCGAACCCTTCACCTTGGAAATCGATGCGGTATAGGAACTGGGAATGGACGGACCGGAAGAAATAAATCCTGATCGAGTCACTGCCGTTCGAACAGGTTGCAAGGCACCCAAGTCAAGAGGTGGGAGCAGACGAGTAACATCTGCCTGCAATAGTGCAGAAAGAGAAAAACTCGCGAACAGTATACTTACTAATCGCATTTAGCGCTTCAGTTGGTTAACTCGGCCAAGCATCTCGTCGGAAGTCTGAATGGACTTGGAATTGATCTCGTAGGCACGCTGGGCAATGATCATATTTACCATTTCCTCGACCACATTGACATTAGACATCTCAAGATAACCTTGTTGCAGGACGCCAAAACCGTTCTCGCCAGGCGCACCTATTTCAGGAGGACCACTCGCCTCGGTCTCTATAAATAGATTACCGCCCATCGCCTTGAGTCCCGAGGCGTTAGGGAAACGAACAAGCTCAAGTTGACCGATAATTTGTTCACCGTCCGCAGTCTGCACAGAAACTTCTCCGGTAGGTGACACAAAAACATTGATGACCTCGGGATCGATTTGAATTCCAGCGGCAAGCGGGAGAGCGTCGGCAGTGGTCAATTGACCATCGGGACCGACTTTGAAAGCTCCATCTCTAGTATAAGACTCCGTGCCATCGGGTCTTTCAACTTGAAAGAACCCTGTCCCATCAATGGCTACGTCCAACTTCTCGCTGGTTTGCGTAAGTATTCCTTGAGTGAATACTTTCGGAGTGGCAACTACCTTGGTACCATTACCCATTTCGACCCCGGTAGGAATAACGTTACCCGCACCTGTTTGACCACCTGCTTGTCGAGGGTTCTGATACAATAAATCCTGAAACTCAATTTTGTTCTTCTTGTAGCCCGTGGTGTTCACATTGGCTATGTTGTTCGAGATGACATTCAGGTTAAGTTGTTGGGCTTGCATGCCCGTAGAGCCGGAATAAAGGGAAAGATTCATGGTATCTTCGTGTTGTTCGGATTCGCGATGCGGTTAAAAAGTTAAGAAAAATAACAAGTTACGAAGTGGCGCCCAGAGTGCCGATGGCCTTGCCCATATTCTGGTCGAAGTGCTGAATCATCTTCTGATTTGCTTCATGGGCCCGTGACACTTCAATAAGCCCAATCATTTCCTGAATAGCTGAAACATTGCTGTTTTCCACATAGCCTTGCATAATCACAAAATCGGCGGGATCGGCAGCCTCGGGTTCCACTTCAGGATTCTTTGCGACAAAACCTCCACCGACTTTGCGGAGTTGCATCAGCGGGTCGTCAAAGACGAAAACACCAACTTGACCGAGAAGTTGGTTATTTTGAAAGACTTGGCCTTCTTTATCGATTGTGGGATCTCCACCGCCTGGAACGGTTTGAATGTTGTTGCCGCCATTGCCGGCGAACTCGTGCCCCATGCTGTTGACCATGATGCCCTCGGCATTCAAATAAAATTGCCCATCTCGAGTGTAGGCAACATCGCCATTCGCGTTGATCAATCCGAAAAAGCCTTCTCCGCGAACCGCCATATCCATGGGATTGTTGGATTGGCGAAGTTCGCCTTCCTGAAAATCCACCTGATTCTTCATTACCGGAAAGGATCCAGGCATTTCGTTCCTCAGGCGATCGTGTGTACTCCGGGCAATTTCACCGCCGTCAACGGCCTCGAAACTGACCGCCACCTTCTTGAAACCAGCAACATGACTAGCGGCAATATTGTTGGCTATTACGTTTTGGTACTGTTCCAACCCCCTAAGGGCCGAGGCATTTTCATAAAGTGCAAGATTCACGCCCTCACGTTGAGCAAACTTCGCGCCGGCTTAACGCACAATGGAAACTAAAAGTTACAGAACCAAGCGCATTTTTTGCGAAAGATGGTAGATTCTTCCCTTCCGGCATACCCAATCGGCCGCCGAGAAAGGCAAAAGAATCAATATTCGCAGTTCAATTCGAGTATACGACCACTCTCGAGATGAACCACTATCTGAACCGGGCGTCCGTCAATTGAAATCACTTCCACCTTTGGTCCACCGTCCTCTTCGTAAAGAAGTGCAGTCTCTCCCGAAACAGCGGGAGATTCAACAGATAGTTGCTCACCGGGTGAACCGCCGGGAGACATAGGTTCTTGCTCCAGATAAGAACGAAAGGAACTATTTCCCTCATCCTTTAGTGCAGGATGCCCAGAATCCGTTCTACCTGTAAGATAATTCTCCACAATCAGTCGAAAAGCAAGTTTTGTTCCAACTAGAGTTCCGGGTAGTGAGCAAGGCTTTCCTTGCTCTTGTCGACAACAAGGCTCAATTCCACTCGCCTGTTCTTATCGGGACGGTTCGGGAAGCGTTTGTTGGGCAAAGTGGAACCGTGCCCCTTCAATCCCTCCATCTTGGCCAAAAGGTCGCTATTTCCCCCTATCGGTGCTGTGGAGTAAGTCAAATGATCCAAAACCTCGTAAGCTTGATCCAGAGACATTTTCCACTCTGCCAGTTTAGCCTGATCAAAATCAGACAGTTTACTGTATTGGTTTACGGGAGAGGCGGAAGGATTTCGTATTAGATTGGCAAGTTGGCCTGCCCTTCCGTCGGGAAGATGATTGGTATGGGAATCGACCCGAGAAATAAGCAAATGCCTATCCAGTAACCAAGCCATTTGGTTAACCACCTTGCGACCGAATGCGGTTAACTTGGGGGAAGACTGTTCGAAGAGAGGTTTATCGTCACCATGAAAAATAGTCACGTGTATGCGTTCATTCGCGACTTCGATTTGAATAGTTTCATCATCGAGTTCGTGCTGCCTTAGCGTAGCATACCAGTCCTTTGCAATCCGATGAAGAATATCTACGTCGATATTCGAGGTTTCATCCGTATTGCGCATGGTGGTGTCCGAACGACCTACAATTTGATCCACCATACTACCGGGTCTAGCATCTTTCTGTTCGACAGGAGTTGATTTGGGTACGCCGGCCATATAAGGATCTCTAAAGAAGCGAGTGGTCGCAATAATGACTTCCTCGTCCTGCGAAAGAATCCAAAGGACAAGAAATAGAGACATCATCCCCGTGACGAAGTCAGCATAGGCTACCTTCCACGCCCCTCCATGACTTCCGGATCGACATTGACGAAAGATAGTAAATTGTTTCATTTACTTAACTGTGCCCCAAAAGCGGTAATTAAGCGCCCTTGGAGGCGTCCTTGCACATCTCCTCGAGTTCGTCGGCTGAAGGTTGAATTGCGGAACCAAGCGAACGACGCCCAATTTCAACCGCCATAATGGGAGACAGTCCAGTAGCAAATCCAGTAACGGAACGCTCCACAATACGAAAGTACAAGAATTCTTCTTGTTGATTTAGTTGTACAAGTTTGGCCAACGGTATCCCAATGCCATAAGCTAGGAAAATACCCAAGAAAGTTCCACTAAGCGCGGCAGCTACTTTGCCTCCTACGGCTTGGGGATCCTCCAAATTGGACATGGTATTAATAATTCCGAGAACCGCTGCCACGATGCCGACCCCCGGAAGTGCATCGGCAAGCATCTCGATCGCCTTGACGGAACGATTCGCCTCATCTTCGCGACTGTGAAGCTCCGATTTAAGGATGCCCCCGATCTCAGCAGGTTTGCACCGTCCGTCCACTATTGGGCGCAATGAATTGCAGAGAAACTCGACCAAGCGAGCATCATTGAGAAAGGATGGGTATTTAGTGAAAATGGAGCTATTTTGAGCATCACTTACATGCTCGTCAAGAGCAGGAGTCCCCTTGCGTCGCCCAAGCATAAAGAGTTCGTAAAGCAAGACCAGCAAATCAATAAACTTGCCCTTGTTGGAGACGCCTCCCTTGAAGGCTTTTTTTATGTCGACGGATAGACCGACAAGTACGGATTTGGGACTAGAAACAACGACAATGCCTAAGCCTATACCGCAGATAATAATTATCTCGCCGGGGTGAACAAGCATCATAGGGGCACCCCCCGCCAACACAAAGCCGCCGAGACATGACGCGAATACGATTATAATGCCAACTGCAAGAAGCATTGTTAAATCTTTATGTTGATTTGAGAAAGGGTTCGGAAATGACTTCGAAGACTAATAATTGTGTGAGACAGAATCTGGCTGATTCGCCCTTCGGTCAAGCCAAAGATTTGTGCAATTTCAGCCAACTTCATCTCTTCGTAATAGTATAGGGCAAGAATCTTCTTCTGTTGATCAGGCAGTACCCTGATACGTTCCCTCAACAGGGAAACACGCTCGCGACTTTCCGTTTGTTCGAGTGCATCTGTCTCCGTAGGGTCGGAGAGAAAATCAGATAGAGTGCCTGGAGTTCCACCATCGCCGGCATTCGAATCAATTGGAGCATCCAGAGGGACGAAAGTGACTGGCTGAGTCTCCTTAAGTAGTTTACGGTATTCGTTCACATCGATGTTTAGCTCTTGGCGAACTTCATCCTCGCTGACGGGTCTTTTGTATTTGGACTCAAGTTCCGCTATGGTAGCCTGAAGAGATCGAGCCTTGGCCCGGTTGGCTCGAGGAAGGCAATCTATACGGCGCAGTTCGTCTAGAAGAGATCCTTTGATGCGCAAGCCCGCGTAACTGCCAAACGATCGCCCCTTAGATGGGTTGAACTGGTTGACTGCTAGAACTAATGCCTTGGCTCCAATACCATACAAGTCTTCCGATTCAACGGTATCCGGAAAGTGATGCCGCATGCGTGAGACGATTGATTTCACCAAGGGTAGATAGTTCTCAATGAGTTTCTCTCGCTCCTTTTCGTCACTCATGGTTCGCTTGTACAGGCGAGCAGCTTCACGAAGGCGATCCTCGGACGATATATTGATTCCTCCGGTGGAGCTTTGGGCAACTGTTGCTGGGAGACTCATGGAAAAATCAGAGCTAGACGGAAGTATTCACGCCAGGCTCAACGCCAGCGGCAGCTTCAGATGTGGCTTGCGCGGACGCTTGCACGGCGAGTTCCTCAGGGGTGGAATTACTTTTGGCGATCTCCGACAGTCCATGGGCTACATGACCAGAAGAATTCGCCTCACCCTCTCCAACGGAAGAAGTGCTTTCGAGTAAGGAACGCAGCAAAGTACCGAGAAGGAGACGTCCTCCAACACCGAGTATAAGACACCCGATACTTCCCCTCAAAAGAGCATCGAATGCATTACCTGTCAGGATCCATCCCAACGAAAAGAATAATACGAACCCGGCAAATCCGCAGAGGCAAAAAAAGAAGCGAGCGTCGTTGTTCATTTGTTATGCGGAACGACGACTTATTCCTCGAGGATAGAGTTGCTCGGGAAAAGTGCGGGCGATAAGTTGATTGAGAACGTTTGTGGAGAAGTCTCCCGTCACATTTTGTCCGTGACACACACAGAGCGGCGTTAAACCACTACGTAAAACGACAGGCCAGAGCTTGGTCGAATTAGACAGTTCATCGAAGTGAGTGAGTGCCAAGTGGGTAGCTCCGAGAAGGGAAGAAAGCCGAATAACTTGATCAATCACTGCTCGATCATAAGCCGCGTTGACTACGATGACCCGGGTTTCGACATCAAGCAAGTCGAGGGTTTCACGCGTCTGAGTCCAGTCCTCCCGATGGCTTAGAGATATGCCTGGGAAATCCAGATAAAGCGGACTTTCATCGCTGACCTGAGGGATATTAGTGGGTTCGCGATAAAGTGTCACCCCAACGACTTCACAAAAAATCCGCAGGGCGTCATCCGGGTTAGGCACACCATTCTCAACCTTGAGAACATGGGGAACATGCTTGTTGATGAAAACTTCGTGGGCGATGAATTTGCAAAGGGTTGTGGTCTTCCCGACGCCCGGAGGACCAATCAATGCGATTCGATTAGAAGTCCCTTGGTTATCCAAAGCTCGATAGCGGTCGCTGAGCCCAACTGTAATTTCCTTCAGAGCATCCGCTAACGGCATGTCCTTCATCTCATCCCATCGAGCCCAAGCACGGAGATCGGAAAGCAAAGCAGGGTCGAAGCCAGCTCGCCCGAGCAAACGCATGACGTCGGAATCGTTCAAATCCTCTTCAGATAAAGAAGGTGGTCCCTCGGGCATACCCGGGTTGGGGGCAGCAATATCCGCAACCTGTGATTCAGGGATCAAGTCGACCTCGTTCGCAGAAAGACTTTCGGAGGAATCCAGTACCTCATTCCCGAGTGCTCCCCCCTCGGGAGGAATTTCAGCAATGACTTCTAATTTCGGAGAGGAAATAAATTTGGCCAAGCCTTGACCACCTACTTGTCGCACAGAGATTACACGTGCTTCAGGACCAAGCTTGCGCTGAATGACTCGGACGGCTTCGTCCGCCGAGCGAACAATAATACGGTATTTCTTCCCCGTCTTGCGCTCGGTTTTTTCTTCAACAACAGTACTCACAAAATTTCCACAATAAAGTCGTTAGGCAGCTAACGCAGATTCCCCTTCGGGCTGAAATTGTCTATTTTCTTCCATGGCTTGGGTAATCTCTTCAGGCAAAGACTGCTCCGGTAGAGCGATGGCGCCAAAAGGCTCGATAATCGTTTCGGCAGGTAGTTCCTGGTAGGCGATCACCGCAAGCTGAGGATAGGAGGGTTCCATAAAGCGACGGAACGCCAGCCTTAGTTCCGAAGTCGTCACAATTACGGGCGTAAGACCTTGTTCCATCATCTCTTTAATCTTTGGCTCCATTTCACCCACAATTCCCTCGGTCAGGGGGGGATCCATCGAGAGTCCGATATCAAACTGGCTTCTTTTAACGCGAGAAATCAGAATTTGCTCCAATCGGGGCTCGAACGTCATGGCAAGAAGCTTACCAGGCTCTATTTCGTAATCCTTTACGAAGTACATGCCAAGCCTTTTGCGAGTCTGCTCGGATAGGTCGTCAGGATTCTTGGTGATGCTCGCCATATCGGCAATCGTCTCTAAGATTAGCGTTAGATTCTTAATTGGAACTCTTTCGCGCAAGAGATTTTGCAATGTTCGTTGGATAATCCCTATAGTAACGAGATCCGGAAGCAATTCACTGACGAGAGTCGGATTCCGTTCTTTGACCAGATCGATTAACTGCTGGGTACCCTCTCGTTCGAGGATAAGGTATGCATTCTTCTTAAGAATATCGGAAAGATGCGTAACAAGAACAGATGAAGGATCGACCACTGT
>JACNJI010000212.1 GCA_014382645.1 Verrucomicrobiota bacterium
ACCGTAGGCTGCGCCCGCTGCCATGACCATAAGTTCGACCCGATTTCGCAAGTCGACTTCTATTCCATGCAGGCGATATTCGAGGGCGTGAAGCATGGAGACCGGAAGATACCTCCTTCGTCGAAGGCGAAACAGCAATTAGCAGTATTCCATAAGGAGAAAGCTGATCTTCGCCTAAAGCTGAGGGGGTTCCTTCCGCAGTCCAAGGAAAAGATTGTCCTCATCGATGACGAAAACAAAGGCCAAGTCGAATTCCTCCAAAAAACGGCCGGCAAGGGATTTAACCCCAAAGGCACCGAACCGGGTTTCCTGAACGATCCGGGAAACGACAAGCGTTCCCTCAACCTGAGCGGCGGCACCTACACTTGGTGGAACGAAAAACCGGGCAAGGATCTGGCCGTTTACCGTCCACGAATCAAAGGTCGCTACCGCATCTGGCTTTCATGGGGATGCGGATGGGAAACGCATACGAAGGACGCCCTCTATCAACTGGATGGCGACGGCATCCCCACCACGGACAAAGATCGAAAGACCATCGCCACCGTTAACCAGCAGTTGTTTGCGAACGGTGAGGGGAAGGTGTTAAGCAAACCCTTGTGGAGTGGATTCCAGGATGCCGGAGTACATGACTTGAATCCGGAAACATCGATCGTTTTGCGGGGAGGAAGTTCCGGCACGGCGGTGACCGCGGACGTCATTGCCCTTGAGGCATCGAATGGCAAGGAACCGGCTGGACCCAAGCCAGGCTTCCGCTCCCAAGTTGATTTTGCCAGAAACATTGAAACCTTCCCTCCTGCCCGGGCGAAATACGTACGCCTCACGATTGAAGCCACCCACAACAATATCGCACCCTGCATCGACGAGCTCGAGTTATGGACCCCGGGGAAGGATTCGAAAAACGTCGCGACAGGCGCCAAGTTGACCTCTTCGGGCGACTACGCCAACAACCCCAAGCATAAGCTCATTCATATTAATGACGGCAAGTACGGGAATGACCGAAGCTGGATTTCCAACCAAATGGGCAAAGGCTGGGTTGGGATGGAACTAGCCGAAGCCGTCACCATCGACCGCATCGAATGGGGCCGTGATCGGACTGGGAGTTACAAGGACAGGCTCCCCACTAAGTACCGCATCGAAGGAGCCACGGAACCAGGCAAGTGGAACTTGCTTTCAAGCTCAGATGACCGACTGCCCTTGGGTAACGAAAAGACCTCGACGACTCCTGACTACGATTTCGCCAACCACTCGAAAGCCGATGCCGAAAAGGGCCGGGTCTGGTTGGCCGAACTCAAGAAACTGGAAAAGGAAATTGCCTACCTCTCAAGCACAAAGAATATCTATGCCGGCACCTTCCGGCAGCCCTCCCCCACCCGCATCATGTACCGAGGGGATCCGCTCTCCCCGAGGGAAATGGTAGCCCCCGATGGCCTGAGCGTCCTTAAGCCGCTCTTGAAAACCTTCGGCATGAAACCCGAGGCTCCGGAGCGTGAGCGGCGCATAGCCTTCGCCAGGTGGCTGACAGACCCCAAGAATCCTCTCACCGCGCGTGTCATGGTCAACCGTATCTGGCACTATCACTTCGGGCGTGGGATCGTGGCCACCCCCTCGGACTTCGGGGATATGGGATTCCGCCCGACTCATCCGGAACTGCTCGACTGGTTGGCTAACGAATTAGTTGAGAACGGTTGGTCGGTGAAACACATCCACCGCCTCATCCTGCATTCGAAAACCTACCGCCAGGCATCCCTGCCCCGTAAGGATGGGCTAGCCAAGGATGCGGGAAGCGAGTTACTCTGGCGCTTCCCCCCCCGGCGACTCGAGGCCGAAGCTATTCGGGACAATGCACTGCTTCTCGCTGGTGCCCTAGAACAGAAAATGTATGGCCCGGGCTTCCTCCTCTTCGTCCCAAACGCCAATTACGCCCGCAACTGGATCCCAAAGGATGAATTCGACCCGCAAGACTATCGTCGGATGATCTACACGCTCCGCATCCGCATGGAACAGGATGCGATCTTCGGCTCCTTCGACTGCCCCGACGGAGGTCAGGTCGCGCCCAACCGCAACCGCTCCACCACCCCGATCCAGGCTCTCAACCTCTTCAACAGCGGTTTCATGGCCGACCTATCCCAACGCTTCGCCGAACGAATCGCCAAGGAAGCCGGCGCTGACCACAAAAAACAAATTGCCAGAGCATATGCGTGGACCTTTGGCCGGACACCTAAACCCGACGAAGCCAACGATGCACAGACCTACCTCGAGGAACACGGTCTCCCCGCACTCTGCCGGATCCTCTTCAACGCCAACGAATTTCTATTTCTGCAATGAAGTCGCCTCAACCTGAGAACATATCACCTGCAGGAACCTCGCTACTCAACCGGCGCGACTTCCTGCGCCATTCGGGTACGGCGTTCGGCGGCATGGCATTGGCAGGATTGTTGGCAGACGAAGGCTTGCTGGGGAATCCCATACGACCCGAGATTCATCCAGCACACCCTTATGCCGCCCGCAAGACGCATTTCCCCGCCCAGGCCAAGCAAGTCCTGGTGATCTACTGCACCGGCGCCGTCAGCCACGTCGACACCTGGGATTACAAACCCGAGCTGATCAAGCGACATAACACACCGCTGCCCGGTATCGTGAACACCTTCCAGGGAGAGAACGGCAACCTCATCAAGCCCCTGCGCGAATTCAAGCCAAGGGGTGCATGCGGAAAGATGACGAGCGACTTGCTCCCCCAGTTGGGATCACTGGCCGACGACATCGCCTTCATCCACTCACTGACTAGCAAAACCAACACCCACGGTCCCGGTGAGACCTATATGTCCACCGGATTCATCCTTGAGGGATTCCCTTCCATGGGAGCCTGGACGACCTACGCCCTCGGAACCGAAAATGAGGACCTGCCTGCCTTCGTCTCCATTCCCGACCCAAGGGGCAACCCCCAAGCCTCCGTCAACAACTGGTCCAATGCCTTTCTGCCCGCCCAGTTTCAGGGTACGCCCTTCAGTGCCTCCAAAAAGATTCGGCACCTGTTCCCCCCCCCCAATTCTCCGGCAAGACGGACAAGGATGGACGCGAGCTGCTCAAGCGGATCAACGAGCGCCACCTTAAAAAGTATCCAGGAGACTCCGAACTGGCCGCCCGTATAACTGGGTACGAACTGGCCGCACGCATGCAGATGTCCATCCCCGAGGTGACCGACTTGTCCAAGGAACCCGCTTCCATCCTGAAGGAATACGGCGCCGACGACGTCAAGAACAAGGATCGTGCCGGTTTCGCCCAGAACTGCATCCTCGCCCGGCGACTTCTCGAAAAAGGAGTCCGCTTCGTCCAACTCTTCAACGGCTCCTATGCCATGGGGGAAGGCGTGGGCAACTGGGACGGGCACAAATCAATCGAGGCACAATATCCCGGCCACGCCCACATTCTCGACCAACCCGCCGCCGCCCTTATCCGTGATCTCAAGAATCGCGGCATGCTGGACGACGTCCTCGTAGTCTGGTGCACAGAATTCGGCAGAATGCCAACCTTCCAGAAAGGAGCCAGCGGACGCGACCACAACCCTGCAGGCTTCACGGGTTGGCTTGCGGGAGCTGGCGTCAATGCACCTTATTCCCACGGTGCCACCGACGCCTTCGGGTGGAAGGCCGAACAGGATATTGCCACCGTGCACGACTTTCACGCCACCATACTGCACCTGCTTGGACTCAACCACGAAAGGCTCTCCTATTACCACAACGGCACCGAGCGCCGCCTCACCGACGTCCATGGTCATGTCATCAAGGAAGTCGTTGCTTGAAGAATCACCCATGAAAACAATTGCCTCTATCTTACTGCTTCTGACCATATCGCCTCAACTAAATGCCAAGACGGAAACCTTGCCTGTCTACGCCTTCCAGAACGGGGTTCATTTCAAGAGTGCCGAGGAACGCGTCAAGGTACTGAAGGAGTTGGGCTACGACGGCATTGGTTCGGCCCGGGTGAAGGACGCCGTGCCCCTACCCCAGCGCCTTAAGCTCTACGACGATTCAGGCCTCAAGCTGTTCAGTTTCTACGTCGGCGGGAAACTGGGCTCCAAGGGGCACAGCTACGACAAGGAAATCGTTCAGGCGATCAAGGAACTGAAGGGAAGAAACACTATTCTTGAACTGTACGTCCAAGGGAACAAGAAAACCAACACCGACGAGCAGGCGGTGGCCTTCGTGCGGGAGATCGCCGATCAGGCCAAGGAGTCGGGCCTGCGCATCGTGCTCTACCCACATGCCGGATTTTACGTCGATACCTTGGGCGACGCCGTACGGGTGGCCCGCAAATGCAAACGGGAAAACGTGGGCGTTATGTTCAACTTGTGCCACTACCTCAAGGTGGAGCCAAAGGCCGATCTCAAGGCCGCCCTCACCGAGGCCACGCCTCTTCTTTGGCAGGTCAGTACCTGTGGAGCCGAAAAAGGGGGCAGCAGCTGGGGGCAGCTCATCCAGACGCTGGATCGCGGCAGTTATGACCAAAAAGCTCTTTTCCAGATGCTTCGAGAGCTCGACTTCAAGGGAAATGTCGGGTTCCAGTGTTACGCCATACGAGGTGATTCCCGGGAGAACCTCAAGCGATCCATCGCGGCCTGGAACAAACTCAATTCGAAATAATGGTACCATGAAGAAGTACTTGGCTTTCCTTTCCTTTTCGATTTTCTCAACCTTCGCATTACATGCTCAATCGGATGTATTCAGAGCGGGAGCCGCCTGCATTGACATGACCCCCACGGTCTTCCCCATTCAGTTGCGCTCGGGGAAATCCGATCACGTTCATGATCCTCTGCATGTCCGGGCGGTTGCCTTCGAGTACGGCAATGGACGGGCTGTCATCTGCCTGATCGACGCCATCGGCATCGGTCGCGAGATGTCCGATCTCGCCAAGGACCGAGCGGCCAAAAAGACTGGTTGGAAGACTGAGGAAATGCTAATTTGCGCCACGCACACACACTCGGCCCCCAAAGGTGGAGAGGGAACGCCGGGCAAGGAAGCTTACGAAAAGCTCAAGCACGAGAAACTGGAGGAAGCCATCGTCGAAGCCATCAAATCCCTGCAACCGGCCAAGGTAGGCTTTTCCTCCGACGTGGAACCGACCGAGGTGCGCAACCGGCGCTGGTTTCTACAACCCGGAACCATGCCTCCCAACCCGCTTGGCGAACAGGATCAGGTCAAGACCAACGCCAACCGCAACCACTTGGTCAAACCGGCTGGCCCGATCGATCCCGAACTTTGCGTCATCGACGTCCGGACCACCCGTAACAAGCCTCTCGCCCTCATCGCCAATTATGCCCTGCACTATGTCGGGGGCATTCCCAAGGTGAAGGAGGAAAACGGACGATTGGTAGGAATGGCATCAGCCGACTACTTCGGTGAGTTCTCCCGGGTCATGCCCTACCGGATCGGCGGAAGCAATCCACCTGAGGATTTTGTCGCCCTCATGACCAACGGAGCCAGTGGGGACATCAACAACCTCGTCTTTAACGGGACTCGGGCTCCACGCTCACCGTTCGAACAAGTACGCATCGTCGCCTCCAAGGCAGCCGACACCGCATGGCGGGCGGTCAAGAAGATCGAGAACTACAACGACAAACCCATCGTGACGGTTCTCCAGCGCGAAGTCGACCTGCCCTACCGCAAGCCGGCAAGGAGGGAAATCATTCTCGCCGAGGGTCTGCTCAAGAAAAGCTCCAAGGAGAGAGGAGAGATCAACAAACGGACCACTTCCGTGGCCAACCGGGTGATCGAGTATTCGGGCCCAGAGCACCCCGAAACCGAACCCGTCCTCATTCAGGCAGTCAGGATCGGGGAACAAGCCATCGTCAGTATGCCCTTTGAGGTCCTCGTGGAAATCGGACTCGAGATCAAGGAGAAGAGCCCCTTCGAACGGACCTTTCTGATCGGGCTGGCCAACGGTGGCTACGGATACCTGCCTCCTCCCAACCAGCACAAGCTGGGGGGCTACGAGACCTGGTTGGGCACCTCCCGCTTTCAGCCCCAGTCTTCCGACATGCTCATCAAACAGCTATTTGAAATGCTTGAAGAACTTAAGAATTTAAATTAAAGAAATTACTCATCATCGTGGCCGACGCATCGGAAACTCTGGATACCTTGAATCCCTACCACTGCTTGCAGGAAGCCGGAATTGAGCCCGTGATCGCCGCCAGCGTGGGCGTGGCCCGCAAATACAAACGGAAAAGCGTAGGCGTGATGTTCAACTTGCATCACTTCAAGGTGAAGCCAAAGACTGACCTCAAGGCAACCTTCACCGAGGCCAAGCCACTTCTTTGGCAAGACAGTACCTGCCGGCGCAGAAAAAGGAGGAAGCAGTTGGGGACAGCTCATTCAGACTTTGGACCGTGGCAGCTACGATCAAGCCGCACTTTTCCAGATGCTTCGCGAATTCGGCTTCAACGGCAACCTCGGGTTCCAGTGCTACGCCATCCGCGGCGATTCGCGCGACCACCTCAAGAGATCCATCGGGGCCCGGAACAAGCTGCATTCGAAATAGCCATGCCATGAAAATCTACTTTGCGGGGGCCATACGGGGCGGGCGACAGGACGCCTCGACCTACCACGCAATGATCGCCCACCTGCAAACCCACGCCGAAGTGCTGACCGAACACGTCGGGAACAAGGCCCTCAGCGACGGGGGCGAACATGACCTATCGGACAACCAAATCCATGCCCGCGACATGGCTTGGTTGGAAGAATGCGACGCCGTGGTCGCAGAGGTTACCACCCCTTCTCTCGGCGTGGGCTACGAGCTGGGTCTCGCGGAAAAGCTGGGCAAGTCAATCCTCTGCCTATTCGATGTCGGCAATCCCGACTGCCGCCTCTCCGCCATGCTCTCGGGCAACCCCAAGGCGACCGTGGCCCGCTACCAAACCCTGAACGAAGCGGTAGTCGCCATGGACCTATTCGTGGAACAAAACAAGTGATCCATCATTTTACCACGAACCTAATGCAACAAGCTATGGCGACTCCTGCCCGACTGCTTTTATTGGCCTGCCTTTTTCTGTCTCTCATCGCATGGGTCCATGACGATGAAAGCCATGGCATCCTCTTCAAGCATTCCGTGACCAAGGAGAAGAAGCCGTGGACGAATAAGACATTTCTCAACGACCCGAACAATTTCCGGTTCGCCCTGGTGTCGAACCGAACGGGCGGGGTCAGGCACGGCGGCTTCCCCCGGGCGGTGAAGAAACTCAACGAACTCCAAACCGAGTTCGTAATCAGCGTGGGCACACTCACCAAGGGAGGAGCAAGGCTTACCGGTGAACGAGTGGTCAGGGAAGACATGAACGAAAAACTCATGATGTAAAGGTAGTAAATGAAAGATTCCGATCTGACCAGTTTGGGACTGGATAATTTAAAATAATTCGTCTAAAATCCTACACATGACTTGCCTCAGTCAAGTATCCGAATATAGAATTGAAAGCGTAATTAACTTCACAACAAGAATCAAATCGTAGCCTCAGCGAAATGCAAAAAGAAATCCGAACCGACCCATCCAAAAAGTTTAGAAATACATCAAGTCTCTGCGCCATCAGCCTTTCAGTCCTGTTGGGCATTGCCGGGTGTATTACCGTTCCGAACAAAAACAGCGAAAAGAAAACTGATACTAAAAAGATCTCCTCAGACTGTCCAGTTATGGGGGGGAAAGCTGACCAGTATCGGCACACTGCCGCAAGCTCCATGTCCAATGCTGATTGGTGGCCTAACCAACTCAACTTGGACATCCTCCACCAAAACTCTGCAAAATCAAACCCTTTGGACGCAGAATTCAATTACGCAGAGGAGTTTGCGAAGCTTGACTACAACACCCTTAAAAAAGAAATAGAAGGTGTCCTTACCACCTCACAGGATTGGTGGCCTGCGGATTATGGCCACTACGGTCCCTTAATGATTCGCCTAGCATGGCATAGTGCCGGGACCTATCGTGTTGCCGATGGTCGCGGCGGAGCATCGGACGGCACTATCCGGTTTGCACCACTGAACAGCTGGCCAGACAATGGGAATCTCGATAAAGCACGTCGCCTACTGTGGCCAATCAAGAAAAAATACGGCAACAAAATCTCTTGGGCCGACTTGATGATTCTCACAGGTAATGTGGCTCTGGAATCCATGGGTTTCAAAACCTATGGTTTTGCTGCTGGAAGAGAAGATGTTTGGGAACCGCAAAAAGATGTTTATTGGGGACCGGAGACTGAATGGCTTGCTAGCAAAAGATTCAGCAAGGATGACGGATTGAAAACACCTCTTGCCGCAGTTCAAATGGGACTCATTTACGTTAATCCACAGGGTCCTGGTGGAAATCCCGATCCCCTTGCGGCCGGGAAAAGGATTAGGGAAACCTTCGGCAGAATGGCGATGAACCCGGAAGAAACGGTGGCTCTCATTGCAGGCGGCCACACTTTTGGCAAAGCACACGGTGCCGGCCCTGCTAACAATGTGGGACCTGAACCTGAAGGGGCTCCCCTGGAAGAGCAAGGTTTTGGTTGGAAAAATAAATTTGGAAAGGGCAATGCTGAAGATACCATTACCAGTGGTTTGGAAGGTGCTTGGACCAGTGCTCCAGCTCAATGGACGCACATGTATTTCACGAATTTGTTCTCACATGAGTGGAAACTAACGAAAAGCCCTGCTGGTGCTAAGCAATGGGTTCCTAAAGGAGAAGCTGCAGCCGTTCCTGACGCCCATGTTGAAGGCAAGACCCACCTACCAATCATGTTTACGACCGATATTGCTCTCAAAATGGACCCTGTGATGGGTCCAATTGCTAAACGCTTTTTCGAAAACCCCAAGGAGTTTGAGGAGGCGTTTGCCAAGGCATGGTACAAGCTCACCCACCGGGACATGGGGCCCACAGCGAGATACTTCGGTCCTGAAGTACCCAAGGATGAACTTATCTGGCAAGATCCCGTCCCCAAGGTGAATCACGAGCTCATCAACAAAGAAGACACAGCCAAGCTGAAGACTGCCATTCTTGGAGCGGGTCTCTCGGTATCGGAGCTTGCGTCGACCGCATGGGCTTCTGCCTCCACATTTAGGGGCTCAGACAAAAGAGGCGGAGCAAACGGGGCTCGGATCAGGCTTGCCCCTCAAAAGGACTGGAAAGTCAACAATCCTGCCCAATTGAAAAAAGTCCTTGCAGCACTTGGAAAAGTACAAGGTGATTTCCAAAAAAGTGGGAAGAAAGTCTCTCTGGCCGATCTAATTGTTTTAGGAGGATGTGCGGCAATCGAAAAGGCCGCCAAGGACGCAGGACACAATATAGATGTTCCCTTCTCACCTGGTAGGACTGATGCCACTCAAGAAATGACAGACGTAAAATCCTTCGCCATCCTTGAACCCAAGGAAGACGGCTTCAGGAACTTTCTTGGTAAAGATTTGGATCGTCCGGCTCCGGAAACACTCGTTGACAGGGCCCAACTATTGACTCTGACGGCGCCTGAAATGACGGCTTTGATTGGTGGCTTACGTGTTTTAGACACAAATGTCGTATTTCCTGAAATGGGGAGATTCACCGACAAGCCGGGAACACTCTCCAATGACTTTTTCGTCAATCTGTTGGATATGACTTCAGAGTGGAAAGTTTCATCTATCTGCGACCACTTTTACGAGGGAAGCGACCGTGATTCCGGCGAAATGAAATGGCGAGCAAGCTCCGTTGACTTGGTCTTTGGCTCAAATTCTCAGTTGCGCGCTATATCTGAATTGTACGCTAGTTCTGATGGCGAAATCAAATTCATCAACGATTTCGTTAATGCCTGGACCAAGGTAATGAATTTGGATCGCTTCGATTTAGCACCATGATTTTGATCCGGTCAGAAGAAAACTTAAAATAATATTTGGATCAAAGACCCGCTGGTTCATACCAGCGGGTCTTTAAATTTGATATGATTCATTTTCTGGAAAATCAATTCGTATAGGATTAATTAATTACGTCTAAAATTAATATCATCCATAGAACAGAAACAAAAGAAATGAACAAAGTACTCATCATCGTGGGGGATGCATCGGAAACCCTCGACACCCTCTATCCATTCTACCGTCTCCAGGAGGCAGGCATCGAGCCGGTCGTCGCCGGGCCCGAGAAAAAGACTTACCAGATGGTCATGCACGAGGTAAAGCCGGGCTGGACCATAACCAAGGAGTGGGAGGGTTACACCATCGAGGCCAAAATCGCCTTCAGTGAAATCGTCGAGTCCGAGTATGCCGGAATCTTTTTCTCCGGGGGACGGGCCCCTGAATACATCCGGGAGGATCTCGACCTCATCCGCATCACCCAATATTTCTTCGACAACGACCTGCCGATTGCCAGCGTATGCCACGGCGTGGAGATTCCCGCCCGGGCGGACCGGGTCCGCGGGCGTCGCATGGCCACCGTTCCCAAGTGCAAGTTCGACCTCGAAATCTGTGGAGGAACCTTCGTCGACGAGCCCTGCGTGGTCGACGGCAACCTGGTAAGCGGGCGCACCTTCCACGACAACGGCCAGTACTTTGGCAAGTTCATCGAGTTGCTGGTTGCAAACACCTGATTTTCGCTGTGCATAGGTTTCTTGTCTTGGCTCTGGCTTTTGGTATTCCCCTTGCCTTCTCGGCCCGGGGAGAGACCGAGGACATTTGGTCGCTGCAACCGGTGAAACGTCCTAAGGTTCCAAAACCGGATGGTTCGCTGACCGAAACCCGCAACCCCATCGATGCTTTCGTACAAAAACGGTTGGTAGCCAATAAACTAAAACCTTCTCCCGAAGCCAACCAGCGCACACTGATCCGCAGGTTGTCCTTTGACTTGCACGGCCTGCCGCCGAAACCGGAGGCGGTCGAGGCATTCGTTGCGAGCAAGGACCCAAAGGCCTACGAGAAACTGGTCGACGAACTGCTCGACTCGCCCCACTACGGCGAACGCTTCGCCAGACACTGGTTGGACATCGCCCATTATGCCGACACCCATGGCTTCGAACGCGACAAGCTACGACCGAACGCCTGGCATTACCGAGACTACGTCATCCAGTCCTTCAACGAGGACAAGCCCTACGACCGGTTCATGCAGGAGCAAATAGCGGGTGACGCCCTCTGGCCGGACGACAAGGATGCCATCGTAGCTACAGGCTTTCTCGCCGCCGGGCCATGGGACTTCGTCGGTCAGGTCGAGACCAAGAGTCCCGTCCTCAGGAGAAGCGCCCGGGCCCTCGACCTGGACGACATGGTGACGCAGGTCATGACCGCCGCCACGGCCATGACGATCAACTGCGCAAGGTGTCACGACCACAAGTTGGATGGCATTCCTCAAGAGGATTACTACCGCCTCATGGCAGTTTTCGCCGGACTCAAGCGCGAGAAACGTAAAATTAGTGGGCCGGCTCTCAAGAAATTCAATGCGGAAAAGAAACGACTTGGCGATGCCATCGACAAGACCCAGTTCGCCATCGGGGAACTGCAGGGTCAAGGGGTGGACTTGGCCGACCTGGTGGGTGGCGGCAACGGCTTTGGTTCCGGACGTAAAGGGATCGGCTTGGATGCACGCACGGGCAAAATGCAGGAACGAAACTTCGGCGATCTAGGCAACGTCAAGCCGGGCAACTACGCCAAGTAGTTGACCGGACATGGAGCGTCCGGCTCCCTTGACTGCTTCCCCCCCGATTTTCTT
>JACNJI010000312.1 GCA_014382645.1 Verrucomicrobiota bacterium
TAGGTCTCGCCGGGTTGCTTGCTCAAGACGGTCTCTTGGCTTCCGACGACCCTACCAACTTCAGCGGCAAGACCCCTATTCGGCCAAACATCGATCCTGACAACCCGTACGCCCCCCGGCCACCTCATTACAAAGCCCCGGCTAAGCAGGTCCTTGTGATCTATTGTCCCGGGGCGGTCAGTCACGTCGATACCTTCGACTATAAGCCCGGGCTGACCAAGTATCATGGCCAGAAGCCTCCCGGCCTACCTGCCGTCACTTTCGAAGGTCCTTCCGGCAACATCGCGAAGCCTTTTTGGGACTTCAAGCCTCGTGGGCAAAGTGGAAAAATGACTTCGGAGTTATTGCCTCGTCTCGGCGACTTGGCCGATGATTTCTGTTTTCTCCATGGCCTTCACACCCAGACTAGCGCCCACCCGCAAGGGGAGAATTTCTTCAACACCGGATTTACGATGGAGGGCTTCCCCTCCTTCGGTGCTTGGGTCACCTATGCTCTCGGCTCGGAGAATGCGGAACTACCCGCCTTTGTCGCGATCAATGATCCGCGCGGCCCAGCCCGCTCGGGCAAGAACAATTTCGGTAATGGGTTTTTACCGGCTGCCTTTCAGGGTACCGACTTCAACGCAAAGAATCCGCCCGCGAACTTGGCCCGTCCGGTGTCTTACGCACCGGACGACGATCGCTCCACGGTAGACCTGCTGAAGCGTCTCAACGACAGGCACCTCAAAACATACCCTGGCGACGCCAACTTGGCTGCTCGTATTGCAAGCTACGAGTTAGCCGGTCGTATGCAGACCTCGGTGCCCGAGGTGATGGAAGTTTCCGGGGAACCTCATTCCATTCAACGCGAATACGGCACAGGAGATGGGAGTAACTTGAAACGCGAATATGCCAAGAACTGTATCTTGGCTCGCCGACTTATTGAGAAAGGGGTTCGGGTGGTTCAGCTTTTCAACGGAAGCGATCCCTCCGGTGGCAACGGCATCACAAACTGGGATTCGCATTCCAATATACTCAAGACCCATGCTATGCAGGCGGAAATCATGGACCAACCAACCGCCGCACTCATTCATGATTTGAAGCGCCGTGGATTGCTCAACCACACCCTGATCGTTTGGTGCACCGAGTTCGGTCGTATGCCTTTTCTTCAAGGCAATGGCACCGGACGCGATCACAATCCGGATGCCTTCACCTGTTTCCTCGCCGGCGCTGGAGTGAAGAAGGCTTTCACTCACGGCGAGAGCGACGAGTTCGGTTTCAAGGCGGTGACTGGTCGCACCTCCATTTACGATTTCAATGCCACTGTCTTGCATCTCATGGGCTTGGACCACGAACGCCTGACCTATTACCATAATGGTCTTGAGCGCCGCCTGACCAATGTCCACGGGCATGTCGTGCCTGAAGTTTTGTCTTGAGGGGAACTCTCGCCTTCCCCACTTTGCCGGAGGCAAGAGGGAATAGCTTTTTGCTTCATTCAAAGCTTGGGGTGATAGGTTCTCCTCTACGAATTTCCCCTTTTGTGATTTATCGTAAAGGTGAGAAGTCCAAGGCCTTGAGGTAGAGCCTTTCGGGGGGGCGAGCCAGTAATTTACCATTCACTTGTGATTCTCGGGCAACCTTTTTCCACTCGGGGTCCCGACCGAAGGCCTCCCAGTTGAGGTCGGCCTGCTTGCGGTCGGCGTGGTGGACGAGGCAGACTAGGGTGTTGTTGCTGTCCGGTCGGTCGAAGGGTGTCGAGTAACTGACGTTGTGGATGCCATGCCTGTTGAACAGGCTGGTTGTGTGCTTGCGGAAACGGGCGTTGAGCGCGGGTAGCTTTCCCGGGTTCACCACATAGGTGCGCAACTCGAAGGTTCCCCCCGGTTTGGCGATCTCATTTTTTGTGGGTGCGGAATAATCGTTTGGCGTTAGGAAGATGCTGGTCGGTTTTTCCGAAAGCAGTCCTTGGAATTCGGGCTTGTCCATGACCCTCTCCCATTCCTTGTCGTTGAAGAAATTTGTCCAGTTGCGGTAGGCCTCGTATCGTGAGGGATGCTTAAGCAGGTATACGAACTTCCGCCTTTTTTTGACCGACCCATCTGTCGGAATCCAATAGCCTAGGGCGTTCAATCCGTGTTTTTTAAAGATCCGGTCGGTGTGCTCGCGGAAGCGCTTTACAAGGTGCTGAAACCTACCTTCGCTTGCCTGATAGATTCGCAATTCGTATAGTGGACCCTCGAGAAGTCGGTCAGCGGGCTTTGCTAGGGCGACCGAGGGCTGAGCGTCTCGTCCCTTTCTCAAGCCCAATCCGACCTCTTCCGGGGCGTAAAAAACCCAGGCCATGTCGTCCGAAATCTTCCTGCTCGAGTCATGCCCTCCGATGAAGATCCCTTTGTCCTCGAAGGGCGAAGGGCAAAAGGCCCGCGGTGAAACCAAGGTTGTCTTGCCGTTCGCGTAGGCATTGTTTACCTCCAACACTTTGTAGCTCAGGTCGGGGTAGCGGATGGCATACAGGGCCCCTGCATAGAGGGCGCTTCCTTTCCATTTCAAATGGTGCTTCCCCTTGATGTTCCCCTGAAACCCGATGAGGTGTACGGTTTTTCCGGAAGCAGGATCGGTGAATGGATACGCCATGTTGTGAGCCCCCAAGGTATAGGAAACCTCGACTCCGAGTTTCTTCCTCATGAGTTCCATGATCATGGCCTCGTCGTGAACCGAGTACCCCCCTTTGCCATCCGGATCAAGACGCTTGACCTGACTTTTCGATCGATCGCCCGGGGCCCAGAGAAATAAGAGCGATTGCCCTTTGCCTCTTGGGTTGTCAATGGCGGTCAGGCCACGGATGCCCCCGACGTCTGTATCCGTATCCTCGTTCAGGTCGATGACCTTTTCGTAGGTAGGCCGGGTTCCGTCCATTCTCCGGAATATTGCTCCTCCCTCGGAAAACAAAAGGGAGCCGTTGGCCTGGACGATTCCGAGTGGCCGAGTGTGGAGGAAGCCGCCCTCGGGAAAGGGGAATTCCAAGTGAGGGTTCCACCTAACCTTTCCCGGGAGGGAAGGGTCGTAAACCCCGGACGCGATGCCTGGGTTTCCGAGTGACAAGAACAGGTGCTCGATCCCGGTTCTCTTGTCCAAGTAAACCTCCATGTCCCTCGGTACCCAGCGGATTCCGCCTGTATTCGCCCCGTGCCTGACCAAGGTGTGAACCCAAGCCCCCTTCTCGTCATCCCTAGTCCAGGAGGAGACGGCTCCGCCTCGCTCGAAGTTAGCGCCTGCCGCCATCACTAGCAAGTTTTGAGGCTGGGGTAGGGGGTTGCCCGTTGCATCGCGGGTGAAGGTGACGGACTTGAGGATGTTCCCTTTCATATAGGCCAACCCGCGGTCATTGGACTTGCCCATATCCAAGTCGACCTGCCATTCCGCATCGAGCGAATCGAGACGAAGCACCTGGGCCGATTGTTTTTGACCGTCGGGAGGGATCATCCAATGGGCATCCACCCAGTATCCGTTGGATGCGTAGAGTTTTCCCTTGTGAGACACAAGATGCATGATCTCGGAACCGCCTGCGTAGGCTCCCTTCTCATCGAGATATCCTGCATCGTAGCTCTGTCTCCAGCGGACTTGCGAATCAGGTTCGGTCTCTTTTGCTTGAATCGATACGAGGAGCGTGAAGAGAACGGACACCCGGGTGGGGTAGGGCATGCGGAAGGAATTCAAGGGAGGGGAGGGACTAGTGAATGGCGGAATAGTCCGTGGGCTTCATGTAAGTAGCTGCAGGAGGTTTAGCCAAGCGGCCGACACCCGATTGCTTGGCAGCCTTTTTCCATTCGGGGTCGGCAATAAAGTCCTTCCATGATTTCTTGGCGGCCTCGCGGTTGTCATGCTTGATGATATAGATGAGCGTATCCTTTGAATCCGGTTCGTCCATTGGGTGCCAATAAGCTACCGACTTCATTCCGTGCTTCTCGAAAATCCTGATCGTATGGTCCCTAAACCGGGCATCGAGTTTCCCCAGTTTCCCCTTGGCCGCCTTGTAGATGCGCAGTTCGAAGACATCGTCCTTCTCAGTCTTTCCGTTTTTCCAGTCGGTGGAGTAATCGGTTTCATTCATGTATACGGAGTCTGGCCGTTTCGCTAGTATTTTTCCGTCCACCTGTGATTCCCGAGCCACCTTTTTCCATGCAGGATCGCTACCAAATGCCTTCCATGATGCTTTGGCCGCATCCCTGCTCTCGTGCGTGATGACATAGATCAGAGTGTTCTTTGATTTTTCCCCGTCGGTGGGCACCCAGTATCCAACAGACTTGATTCCGTGTTTATTGAACAAGCCCAGGGTGTGGTCGCGAAAGCGGGCATTGAGGTTGTCCAGTTTGCCGGGGTTGGTGACATAAGTCCGGAGCTCGTGCACTGCTCCGAAGGAAAATTGTCCTAGAAGGCAGGTTACGAGCAAGGTGGTGAATCTTTTCATGACGGCGATTTATTATATTGTGATCGGATTAAGCGTGGGTGGGTCATTCATGCCCTAGGAAGAAAAGATTTCAACGATCAAAGCCAGTACTTAATGAAATATTGAGCCAAGCTGGAGGGTCTACCTGAATATGTCAGAAGGGAATTCAAAAATGAAGACCAATCATGTAGTGATCTCCTTCCTTGGAATCGGCATAACCTATTACCGGGCCTACCTCGTATTCGCCTACCTCAAATCCGTAGCTCGCCTCAAGGTGGGTGGCGTAGTGATTTTCCCAACCATCTTCCTCGTCTGCCCAGACGATTCCTGGTGACAGGCTGAGTGCCAAGTGTTTCATTGGGAAAAAAGTCAAGGTGGCCATTAGGCTATGATGGGTGTGATCGGCGAAGATCGTCTCGAAACCAAGCCCGACGCCAAGTCGCTCGAGGAATTCAGAACCGTCGAGACGCTTCAGCAGGTGGAGATGAACCGAGGGTGCCGATTCCTTTTCTGCTTTTAGCCTTACGTGGGAGAGGGAGAGCCCAAGCTCCCTTTTGTGATGGTGTTGATCCTCTTTTTCTGCCTTTACGAAAAAAGGGAGCGAAGCGAGCATGATCGAAATGAGGCAAAGAATAGAAGACGATTTCATAATTTAAAAGAATCCAAATAAGCCTTAACGCAATTAGATTGCAATAAGAAATTGGCTTCAAATTAATCTTTCTTAAAATGCTTGGGTCGGGGAATGTATTCTCCGCCTTCCCAGCGCAATTTGCGAAAGCGATCCACCTTTGACGAGGTCGCCGTGACATTCTCTGCGGCAAAGGCTTTGTCCGTCGAGTGATAATATCTGCTGTTCCAGCCGCTGACGTTGCTGGGAATGGACACGGTCGTACTAGTCTGGCCGCCCGCTTTCGGCATGCGGCTCTTGTGCTCGCGACTCTGCGCTTCGGCGTCGCGGAATTTTACCGTGACCACCTTATGCCAGTCGTCGAGCTTCTCGCCATGGACGTTCTCGAAGTCGTTCGGCTTCATGCGCAGAGTTTGCCAGCCCGCCTTCTCGAATTGGAAGTAGCCATAATAGAGAAACTGTCCGTTGTTTTGGCCCCTGAAGCGACGTCGGATCTCGATGCCGATCCAGCTCTCTGCCGCCGGCGAGTTGACGTCTATCACTAGTTCACTGCCTTTTGGCCCGATCCAGCGCGGGTCTACTAGCTTGCGGGTTTCGATCATCCAGTTCTTCGGCTTATCGAGGTTGCCGACCCAGTCGTGCAGACCACGCGAGAAGTCGTCGATTAGCCGCTGCGGCTTTTCGGTCGGCTTGACGCCCGCAGCCGTCAATTCGTCGGGAATGGCTCGGTGATAGGTACTGCTGACCAGGAGGCCGGTTGTGCCGACCGTGTTCGGTGACTTGAAGTTGTGCTCAATGTCGTAGGTGACATTGGCGTAGGCAAACAGTGGTTCGTCGTCGTAGAAGGTCGGGCACCGACCCTCCCAAACGCCGTTGTCCGTCTCCACTGCCACGGCGTCTGCCCAGTAGCGCAGTTGCGGCTGACGCCCATAGCTGTAATAGATATTCACCGAGCGAATCGGCAGTTTGCAATCTGCGTCCGACCGGACGCGAAAGCGTGGTACCCTGTCAGTCGTCTTCAGGATAAGCTCGCCCTGCGGTGTGCGCGGGAAAATGAAACCTGTCCTCTTTAGATGCTGCTCGAACCACATCTTGTCGGCGATGGCGGCCTCTGGGCTGGAACTGTGATTATAATGGGCGGGCATCACGAGCCGTTTGTCGACTCCCGGGGGCATAGAGTTCATGGCTCGCACAACGTTGTCGGTAGGGGAATTAAAGTCGTTGGAAGCGGCCAGAAAGAGCAGAGGAGCATGCATGGCTTTCCAGTTCGCATCGCAACTGACGGTATCGAGAAAGAGCTGCTGCTGTGCTTTGTCCTCCATCCCTTCGTTGCCACGAGTATTCTGGACTAACCAAGGATAGTCCTCCCACCAGAATCCAGATCCGCCCATCGAGGGCACGACGGCCTTGAGGCGGGGATCGGTGGCTGTGCGGATGGTCATAACTCCCCCGGTGGAGTGTCCCCTAAATCCGAGTTTGGCGGGATCTACCTCGGGGCGACTCTGAAGAAAGGTCAACGCTCGGCGCATTCCCACCATTCGAAGGTACATGGCCTCGTTTCTCGGGCTGAGGATGTCGTCGATGGTATTCGGACCTGGTGCTAGACGTCCCTTTCCGTAGCGAACATCGGGCTTTCTCATCGCAGGATTAAATGAGCCATAGTACGTATTTGGCAAACCTTCGAATCGTTTATCCCAAGGCTGGGCTCCATTGTTGGGGCAAAAGGCAGCATAGCCATTCATTGCCCAGTTCTTGGGTCCGCCAATCGATGCCTTTTGCCCGCCTCCATGACAGACGACTAGAGCCGGCAGGTCTCGATCGTATTTGCCTTTCGGGGCGGCGTAGAAACCCGCGAGCTTCAGCATCTCTCCCTTGAATTTTCCGATGTTAAATCGAACAAGGCGAAGTGTCACATCATGTTCCTCCCATGTTTTGAGAACTTCGGTTTCTAGAGAAGTGCTCTTGTTCATGGCGGGAAAATCGGCCCAGAGCTCTTCGAGGTTTTGAGGAATCTTTGGCTCTGAGAATGCCATCGAACCCGCGAATGCTAGGCATGCAAACCCTAGTGATCTTGCCCAAGCAGGAGAAATGAAACCAAAGGCAAACAATGATAGAAGAAACAAGTGAATCATAGAAAAAAACTTTACCATGAATTTACCTTATATGATTTTGGAAAAGACCATTTTCTTCGATTTCAGAATTTTCAAATAGGGAAACCGCTATTGGTAGAGCTACAGCCTATTCTTTCCGAATCAAGGGGCGAAACATGAGCTTCTTTGACGGCGTCTTGGAGGAACTTGAATCTTGGGTAGGCTCTACTTGCGGCGCAAGGGAAATTTGCGATTTGAGATCGGCACGCGGATGGAGTTTAACTCTTTGCGATCCAAGGCTCCGTCTTTGTTGCGGTCTGCGTCACGTATAAGCCCGGACAATTCTTCCAGTTCGACCTTCCCGTTTTTATTGGCGTCATATTGCATGAGGTGATCGGCTAACCCCGATCGACCGAATGGCGGGCCACCGGGCCGTTTCGTGAGATCCGTCGGTCGAGAGGAAGCTTTCTCTTGATTGGACTTTTCAAGCTCTGCCTTGCGTGCGGAAATTCGTTTTTCAGGTGACGGCCTGTCGTATCGGGCCCATTTTCCCCAGACTTTCAAGTATTCCGGGATATGGAGGATGCCGTTTCTATCCGTGTCGAGATCCACAAAAACCTGTGCGGCCAATTTCTTGTCGGGCATGGCATGCTTGATGAACTCCGTGCGCTCCACCTTGCCATCCTTGTTTGCGTCCATGGCTTGGACGATCGTCTTTGCCTCGTCGGTGATGATTCGATTAAGTACGTATTCGGCTCTCGATACGCATCCATCCCGATCGTTGTCGGAAGCATTGAATATTCCTGCCCGCGATTGCGGATTTAGGTATTTCCCGTTGTCGACGTACTCGACTTTCGAATGCCTGCCATCGTTGTTCTTGTCCGTAAAGTCGAAGAATCTCGAGTATCCCTCGATCTTCTGAAGATCGACCCCAGCTTCCATTTTCGCCCCGAGTGGACCCAAGGGGGTCCCCGGCTTAAAACCTTCCGGTCTGATTGATTTCGCACAGGTGGCATGAAGGGCAAGGAACAGTAAAATGGAGTGAGTGAGGGGGTGCAGGGCGTTCATGGAATTGTTATTTTTTGCTTGGGTTCTCGAACCAGATCACGCCCCATCCACCGTTCTCCTCGGTGGTGACGACATCGAAGTCCCCGTCGCCGTCGAGATCACCGAGCCAGGCATTGTCCATCTTCTTGCGGGTCTTGGAACCGGGTAGGGATACGGGGACGGCCTTCCAGTTTTTCGCTTCCATGGGATCACCCGAATAGGTCGTGGTCCAGATGTCGCCCTGCTTGGGGATGACCAGAATTTCGTTCTTCGCCGGATCCCCGTCGAGGTCCGTCACGACCACGCCCTTGGGGAAGTTGCCACTGGGTTGGTCGATGATGATTTCCTTGTATTCAGGTACGCCGCTCCGGTTGGTTCGAATGAGGACGATGAGCTTGCGGGCAAGTTTGCCGAGGCTGCCACCGGTAATGACGAAGTCCTCGATCTTGTCCCCGTTGACATCCCCCATGGTCATGAACATGGGCTCGTGGTGAGTGTGCAGGGTCTTGCGTTTCCATGGACCGGTTACCTTGTCTTTGCCCGGGTTGACGTACCAGCAGATCTCGCGTCCACGGTCGGGCACGACCATGTCCATGTCACCGTCCCCGTCAAGATCGCGCATGATGCAGTTCATGGGCCAACGATTCTTGCCCATGACGTGCTTTGTCCAGTTCTTCGCGTTATGCTTATCTGCCTTGGGCTGCCTGTACCATTCCTGGGAACCGACGATTAGGTCGTTGAGACCGTCGCCGTCTACATCGGTTACGGTGGGTACTCGACGCTCGTAGTCGAAGAGCGTCATCTTGTTCCAAGCGGAGGCATCCTTGAGCTTGTCTTTACCCGGGTTGAAATAGACCCAACCCCCGTTGGCGACGTAATCGAGGTCACCGTCGCCATCGAGGTCCCCGATGCCGGAGTCTTCGCACTTCCCATGTTTGAACTCGATGAAATCCGTCCATGGGCGCCTGACCTTCTTTGGTCCTGGATTGAAATAGAGTCTGCTGTACTTTCCTTCCTCGAAGTTGACGAACAGGTCATGGTGTCCGTCCTTGTCCCAGTCATGGATGTTGATGCCATCCGGTCCGTGATCCCTCGGGTCGGCTTGCACGACGTGACAACGCCAGCCGCTAGGTCCGGGTTTGCCGACGTACTGCTTCCAAGCGTCTTTCTTTTCGGCAAGTTTTTCTTTGGCAAATACCGTTCCAATAGCGAACATGCTAGTGACTACGATACCTGCACACCTGATAACATCTCTTCGATTCATATTATTCTTCTCAGTATGCTTCGCACTCTTCGTTCTTCAAGTAATTCTTGGCTTGAAGACAATGTATTCGTTCGATGGTTGAAAGACTTATTCAAGTCAAGAGCTTGGCCAGCCGTTTGATTCGCTCGACTCTTACTGCTAATTAAAGTTCTAATCGATTTTCATATGAAGTCGGTCACAATGCTATCTTGTTGTATTTGCTCTTTTGCTTTTCAGGATCAAGCCGTCTTTGCGGTCTCGCGACTCAATGTCCTGTTCATTGCGATCGACGACTTGAGGCCGGAGCTAGGATGTTATGGTTCGCCCATTGCGAAGTCACCTGTACTCGATGCGCTTGCTGCTGATGGATTGCGTTTCAACCGGGCCTATTGTCAGTAAGCCATTTGCAGTCCTTCGCGAGCCAGCTTGATGACCGGAGCTAGGCCCGATACTATCCGCGTAGTCGAGAACACGGCCTATTTCCGAGAACTTAATCCGGTTATCGCAACCTTGCCCCAGCACTTCATCGCTAATGGTTACGAGGCTGTATATTGCGGGAAAATCTATCATGCCCGTATGACGGACAACGAGCATTCCTGGAGCCGCAAGCCTTCCTTCAATCGTTGTCCGGTTAAGAGGAAGTGGTTGCCCGGGAACTATGCTCTGCCGGAAAACCAGAAACTTTGGTCCGCAAACAAGGAGAAGATGCTCACCAAATACGGTAAAGAAGGCTCGGGAGGGCTGATCCATGGACCGGCGTCCGCTGACGTTCCCGACCATGCCTATGAGGACGGGTACCCGAGTGGCGATCGCCACCTTGAAGGATCATCTGGAAACAAAGCCCAAGCAACCTCTTTTCCTCGCCCTTGGTTTTACCAAGCCCCACCTCGATTTCATCGCCCCCAAAAAATACTGGGACCTTTACGACCCAAAGGCAATCCAGTTGGCTATGCAAACCAAGGGACCAATGGGTGGGGCGGCGACCGGTTTGCATGCTTCCTTCGAGTTGCGCACCCGGCATGGTATTCCCAAGAAGGGCCCCATCGGGCCGGAATTGGCCAAGACCCTTCTTCACGGCTATTATGCCTGCGTCAGTTATGTTGACGCCCAGATCGGCTTGATGCTGGAAGCCTTGAATGAGGCCGGTATCCGGGAAAACACAGTGATCGTAGTCTGGGGTGACCATGGTTGGCATCTCGGAGACATGGGCATATGGGGCAAGGCGACCAACTACGATATTGCTACTCGCGTACCCCTAATAATTTGGACACCCGACATGAAGGTTCGCGGTAAGCCTACCAATGGACTGGTGGAGCTAGTCGATATGTACCCACCGAAGCGATCGAGACTTCAGCAACACGGCCCTTATCGGGGAAATCCTTAAGCCAGCGAGGTATCGAACTTGGTGGTCCGGTAAACACCATGCGAGCTTCAATCCGCACGAGCGGGGGTTCGATCAATTTTCAGGATTTCTCGGAGGAGCGATCAACTTTTGGAATCCCGGAGACAAGGCAAGACAGGGCGAGGATGCCCCGGGTTGGGGGGCGGTCTACACCTGGGCATTTGATAACAAATGGGTAAAGCCTTACCTTCCCCCCAAGGGTTTTTATGCGACCGATGCCTTTACCGATTGGGGCTTGGAATGGCTGGACGAAAAAGAGAGTACGGCTGACCCCTTCTTTATTTATTTGGCCTATAACGCGCCACACTGTGCCGCTCCATGCCCATCCCGATGACATCGCAAAGTACAAAGGAGTTTATGACTCGGGTTACGAAGCTATTCGGAAAGCTCGATACGAAAGACAGTTAGCGATCGGTTTGTTTAACGAAGTGGTGACTCCCCTGAGTGAACCGGAACCCAAGCCATGGACAACTCTATCTTCAAAAGAAAGAGACGAGGAAGCCCTGCGCATGGAAATTCATGCCGCCATGGTTGATCGATTGGATCAAAATGTCGGGCGTTTGCTCGGTAAGTTGCGTGAACTCGGAAAACTGGAAAATACATTGATCATCTTCTTGGTCGACAACGGAGCCAGTCACGAGAGGCCTAAAAGAGGAAAGAAAGACCCCGCTTCTACATGGGGAAGCGTGGGTTCCTTTGAAGCCATCGGGCAATCATGGGCGAATGCCACCAATAGCCCGTTCAAAAAGTGGAAGGTGCAAGGAATGAAGGGAGGAATATGCACGCCCGTGATTGCGCATTGGCCCAACGGCATTAAGGTTCCCAAAAAATCGATTT
>JACNJI010000332.1 GCA_014382645.1 Verrucomicrobiota bacterium
GGGGGGTGCCGGCTGATGCGGTGGGATGCCCCCGCGTCCACTGGCTGGCCGCGTCGCCCCATTCGGGTCTCCTCGCAATGACAATGCAAAAACTAGTGGCCTTCCCGCTCGTTCCGCTGGATTGTATCGTCGGGACTGGATGACCTTCCTCGCAAGGACAAAAGGCGCTGGGGAAGATACCTTTCGAGATCCACCGAAGTTTAAACCTCCTCAGGTTTTCGTTGGCGGCGGCACTTCCAAATCCTTGCATATCCGCTTAACCAGCAAGTCGCGAACCTCGTTGTGTCTGGGCACCGCCGACTTGCTTCGGTTGTCGGGTCGCCACCAAATCGAGTGCCTGCTACCTTCCCGCAGCAATTCGCAACTTTGCGAGGACAAGTAGCGAAGCAGTTCCTTCCGCTTCACGCGGGAAGGGCCACTTCCTCAAATTGTCCCGAGACACCATCCAGAGCATCCTTGGCATTCAGTTCCAAGATGTCTTTCAAGGCTTCTGAAAGGCTAGTCAGCAATTCTTCTCGGCTTTTTTCCTGAGCATTGGCTCCGGGCACTTCCTTGACCCATCCAACCCACCAGTTACCGTCCTGCTGGACAATTGCCGTAAAGTTAGCATTCATCCCAACAACCTAACGTATCACCTTCCCGACGCAAGTTTTCCTTGTCCTTGAGGTCTCACCCCTCCTTGCAATGATTTCCCGGAGACGATAAGGGAATTCCAGGGTGTTAGGCCTTCGGCGCTTCAGTCGTATTTTGCGTGCAGGGTTTGTAGGGGGAATTGGCGCCCCGGGCAGACGGTGTGGTTGAGGTCGATTTCCTTGTGGCCCGCGAAGGCGCACTTTTTCTCGAGAACGATGTTTTGCAAAAAGTCCATTAGCTCGTGAAAGGCCTCCATTTGCTTGGCGGTGGGTTTTCTGTTCTGGAAATTGCCGACTAGGCAGATGCCGATGCCGTGGTCGTTGACCTCTGTCTTCTGTACATGCCCGCCCCTCTGCTGGTATGTCCAACGCGAGCCTACTTCGACTTCGCCGTCACCCGAGTCCTTTCCCGAACCAATTACAAAATGATAGGCCAAGCCGTCGCGCAGGCGCTTCACCTCCTTGTGGTAATATTCGTACACGCGGGCGTTACCTTCCTCTATGCCGCTGTGGTGCGCCACGATCCACTTCCACTTCTTGTCTTCCACCACGATCGATTGGGTTTTGTCGACCACCTTTGCTAGGTGCTTGAACTTGGGCAGGCGGGTGGGAATAATAAGAGTTTGCCCGATGCGTATGAGATCCCCCGTCAGGTCGTTGGCATTCTGTATGCCCTTCACGGTAGTCTGAAACCGTAGGGCAAGGTGGCTGAGGGTGTCGCCCGGTTTTACCAAGTACTTCCTGCCGGCCAGTTGGTTGGCCATCGCCAGACCGGGCAAGCCGGCCGCCATGACAATGGCCATTCGTCCGAAGGATCGGCGAGACCACCTTGGACCGATCCTTAGAATTTCCGCGAAACGCGCTTGCGCCGAGTCACTCTTCATTTAGCTTCCATCCATGCATCCCGTGATAACTTTCTCACAACCGTTTCAATTGGTCAAATTGCTTTCGTGACCGAATGCTCCCATACGCATCTTTTCGATGAGGCCGTAGCTACTTTGCGAACGGCGGGTTTGCGCATCACCGAGCAAAGGCGGTCCATCCTGCGCGTACTCGCGAAGGCGGACGGAACGCTTTCCGCCGAGGAAACCTTCGAGGCTCTAGATCCCGAGACTTGCGACGTAGTCACGGTTTACCGATGCCTGGAATCTTTTGAGAGGACCGGCACCGTGCAGCGCGGGGTGCGCGAGAACGGGACCAAGGTGTACTGCCTCGCCCATGGGGCGGACCATCATCACCACCTCACCTGCCGATCCTGCGGTCGGACGGAGCGCCTCGACGTGTGCGTCGACGCCGACCTCGCCCAGCTTGCGGAGGAAAGAGGGTTTGTCGAGGTGTCGCATGTTCTTGAGGTGTTCGGCGTTTGCTCCGATTGTGCCCGGGGTGGGGGAGTCTCGTCGTGAAGGGGGCGGTTGCCTTTGTTTTTTCTTTTCTTTTCACCCTTGGCCTTCAAGCGGACGACAAGGGGGAAAAGCCGAACTCGACCTATGTCCGCTTTCATCTCGATTCCTTGCCTGCCGTCGGGAAAATCTCCCTCAGAGCCTCCTTTCAGTTGCACCATCCTCCATGGGGGGCTTCGACAAATTTCGGAGACAAAGCGGTCTCTGAAAAATCCCACGACTTTACTGAAATCGGCCCGACGCCTTGGTATCGTCTCCAGGACATCCTGAACTTTTCGCGGTTTGGTCCGGCCCAAGTTTCCATGACTTTGCAGGTGTCCGGCGACGCCGAGGGCTCTACCGAGTTCGCCGTTGGAAAGCCCCCGCCCGTAACTATTTCCGCTCGCGAATTCCCCCGGGATGGACTCGGCCCTGCGGGAAAGGATTTGCTGGACGATCTTTCGGGCAAAGCTCCGAAGAAGCCCGACGGCCCCCCCGAACCTCTTACCCTTCGCATAGTACGAAAAATTTCCTGGAACGTACCCGACGGAAAAAAATATTCCCTCTCCACCGACCTGTCGCGGATCGAGACCTTGCGTGACCATGCCCGCAGAAATTATCGTCGAGCCCTTGAGGCAACCGGAGAAAGGCTGTTCCCGCTCATGCGGCCTCCCATGCTCACCACCCCCGCATGGTCTAGAGCCATTGGCCCTGCGGGCGACTACATGAAGAAGACCCTTCGCCTTCTCGGGTTCAATGCCGTGGATACCCACGATTCCATAAAATCCGCCCGCCTTTACGGTTGGACTACCACGGGAGCCCAGTACTGGCCGCCCTCTTTTCTTCCGCACGACGTGGACGCCGCCCGCAAACGGTACGATGCCCACTACGAGGCGAGAGTTCCTTCGGCGCTCTCCGAGCGCGCCACGGCTACCGACGTCGTTACCTCCGTGTTCCAAGTCGCGGACGAGCCGGGCGAAATTCAAACCGAGGAATTGAGCACTCCCGCCTTTCGCTTTCGGAAAGGGAAGGACGGCATCGTCATATTCGTCGATGAATCCGGCGAGGGCATCCTCCGTACGAAAAGAAATGATTACGCGGGTTACGTTCTCGAGGGGCTTATCGCCACCCGCGATGGGAAAATCACTTTCCATGCCGGACTGTCAGCCAAAGACCCCAAGACCGGCTTTTTCTGGACGGTTGGTCGATTGCGCCGAAACGCTCCCGAAAACGTCGCCGCCGGCAAGATTGGAACCGGTGGCTCGCACTATGTACGTAATGGGGCGAACCTTTCAGGCGAGCCTCGCCTGTTTCGTCTGGTCCATGATGGTTCCGAGGCCGCCATATACTTGGACGAAAAGTCGATCAGTCACTTGAAGGACTTACCCGTGTCGGGCGGTTTTTCCATAAGCGGACCTCGCAAGAGTTTCTTTTCCTTGGTCTTGCGCCCCATGAGGAAGGAGGAGCGCCTGCGCCCGGTCCTGTCCGCGGATGGACCCGCCCGCAAAGACGTTCTGGCCGACATCGCGGACGATCTTTTGCTGGAGGAACCCGAACCCGATCCGAAGGAGGACGAACCCCGGGACTTGCGAGCCTCTATTGAAGCGAACTGGTTGATCGAGGGTGGCTCGGAGGAGGCTCGAATCGGTTTCCGGAAATGGCTGGCCGAGCGCAAGGTGAAGCCTACTCTCTTCGGGGCCACATCCCTGAACGACGTTTCCCCGCTCACTCTTCCACAGTTGGCCGAAACTCCCGAGGAAAAGCGTCTCTACTACTGGTCGCGCCGGTATTCCGCATGGCGCACGCCCCGCATGTTCGCCTTGGCCTGCGAGGCCATAGGCAAAGTGTCTCCCAATCCCGACCTTCGTCGCTTCGTGGCCCTGAGCGGGCATGCCCTGTACTTCCCGAGTCGCATGCCTTTGGACATGTTCGAGCTAGCGAGCTATCCCGACGTCACGCCCGGCGTGAGCGACTGGATGAGCACGGGCAGCTGGCGCTGGGACAGCCATCAGGCGGTTGCCTTCTCGGTGGCGCCCTTCAATTCCGGGGCTCGCCGCCGGGGACAATCTCCCGCGAACTTTCCCATGATGCACTGCGTGTGGCCCGAGGTGCTTCGGTCCTACGCCCAGCTCGGAAACAACTGCAAGCTCATCAGCTTCTACAACTACGGGCCTCACTACGCCGCCACCGAGGGCATGTGGTCGGAGGCCTCCGGCTCGCATCGCGCCGCCCATCTTCTGAATAATCGACTGTCCCAAGCGGACGACCTCGTCGGGGCAGGCATTCTCCGCCCGTCCCGCGTGGCCATGCTCTACTCCCGTTCCACCGAGTACTGGAATCCCGCTGCCACCTTCCCCGACAAGCGAGCCTCTTTCCTCGGGTTGTCCCACGAGTACTTTCAACCGGAGCTCGTGACCGAGGAGCAAGTGGCGGCAGGGGACCTAGACCATTACGACGCCCTCTACGTTCTGGAAACCCACGTGTCGCAGGCGGCGTCCGAACGTATCCTGTCATGGACCAAGCGAGGCGGCCTGCTTTGGACTTGCGCCGATTCCTTCCTTCGCGACGAGTACGATACCCCTCGGGATTTCCTTGGCGAAAACTTCGGTCTGCAGCGACGCTTTGCGGATAAGCCCGCCAAGCGTACCGTTCGTCCTTCGGCTGCCGTTGCCTCGTTCATGCCCGTCCACGGCGTGAAACCGGCAAAGCCCATCGGCGGACTGGTTTGGCCGGGGGCCGAGGTTCTCGCCAACTACGACGAAGGACTCTCGGCCTGGCTCGAAAAGGATTATCATGACGGACGCGTGGTTTACCTAGGTCATCGAGCCGGTCTCGATTATACTCGTAAAGCCATCCGCCTTGGCGGCATGCGCACCATCTGGCCCGATTACCCGCGAGCCTTTCTTACGCGTCCCCTCCATCAACGAAAGGTAGTTCGCGAACTCACGGTTTCGGAACCTATTGTCCTCGCCCATGCTCTCTCTTCTAAAGGCGGCGACGTGATCGTCCTTGCCAACATGCGCGCCGACGATCTTGAAAACCTCGAAGTTCGGCTTCGTTCTCCGGCCAAGCCGGTTTCCGTGCAAACCTTCGATGAAAATGGTAACCTCGTAGAGGTGCCCTTTACCCATGCCGATGGGATAGTACTCTTTACGGTGCCTCGGCTACCAAGTTTCCTTTCCGGCTGGAACGAGATTGGTCAGCTTTACTTTGTTCGATCCAAACCCGCACCGTCCGACGATCGTTTGGGCAAACTGCGGGAGCAAACCGAGGCCGAACTCGGATCCGATGATCCCGAGACCCTTGCGGTCGCTATTTGGCGGGCCGGTTTCTTTCCCGATTGGAAACTCGCGGGGAAGCTTCCGCCCCTCTTGACCCATGAGGACTGGCGAGTGCGAAGGGCGACTGCCGAGAGCCTGGGACGCCTAGCTCCCGATGGCGCGGGGTCGGCTATTGTCGCGGCCTTTGCCCAAGAAACGGACAATCATGCCAAGGCCGAGCAGTTGCACGCCCTAGCCCGCCTCGGAAGCGATAAGTTCGAAGCTTTTCACAAGCTGTTGACGGCAAGCCCCGATCCCTTTCTTCGGGAGGAAGCTCGTCTGGCCCATGCGGTCTTGCGCCCAGTGATTACTCCCAAAGCCTTGCCCGAGGAGCCTTATGCCAAGGCCATCGCCACCCGTTCACCGGAGTTGCTTCGAAAAGTTTTTCAGGATCGGGCGAAGTTGAACCCCGGCCAATTGACCCGGTTGCTCGCCCACCTTCCCGCTGCTTATCCCGTTCGCTTCGGTAACGACTTGCAGGCTTGGTCGGACTATTTTTCCAAGTTGCCGAATTGATGTCCGGTTTGTCCGGCTAGGTTCCGATTTGGCCCACGAAAAGCACTAACCCGATAATTGCGAAACAGAGGGCTAAACATATTGCAAAGCCCACCACGTCATATCGGGTGGGTCGCTGAAATTCGAAGTTGGAGCCGGGGAAGAGCTTGTTTTTGTCGAACCGATCGGGCTCGGCGTAGCTTTTTTCGATTTCGGCTTCGTCTTTTTCGGGATCGGGGTTCACCGGAGTTTTCATCCTAACGTAAAGGCGATCCAGGCTCTCCTTCCGATTCGGGGTGGTGAGCAAGCTGGCGATTATCATCACCAGAAACGGGGCGATGATTTTGAAGGGGAGGTCGAGGGTGGCTAGGGCGGCGTTGCGGACCTTGGTCAGGTCGAAACCAAGAATTTTATCATAGAGCAGCATGTCGAAACGAAACTGTCCTTCGCCTCGTTTTACTCCTTCGACCTCCTTTACGCCTCCCGTCCAGTAGATGGACTTTCCTCCGCCGGTATCGGTCTTCTCGTTTACTTGGATCAGAGACGAGTCGGTTCGCAAGTCCGGAGCCACGGCGGGGATCAAGCGGGGTAGAACGAAGAAGCTGACGAGGCAAAAGGCAATGGTCGTCCATCCGGCCTTGGTGGTGGCTTTGCGCCAATACATACCGACCCAGAACAAGGCGGCGAAGGTCATCGGCACAATCCAAGTCAACTGAAGTTGCTTGAACATATCCAGCATGGTCACCGATATGACGACGGCTCCCAAGACTACGATCCCCCCGGTCCATCGCCCGAGGGAAACGCACTCCCTGTCGGTGGCGTTCGGCTTTATGAAGGGCACGTAAATATTTCTTACCACCAGCGCCGAGCAGACCAGCATGTAGCAATCCACGCTGCTCATGAGCGCCGCCAGCAGGCACGCCAGCATTAGCCCGACGAGTCCTATGCCCAGAGGTCCAAGGAGTTCCTTCGTGGCCACCCCCCATGCCATGTCGGCATCTTTCATCAAGGCCGTATCGCTACCGAACAAGGTGAGCACGATCAAGGCCGTGATCACCCAACCGATGGTGCAAAAGCGCTTGATGAAATTTCCCGTTACGAGACCTATCCTGGCGTCCTGCTCACTTTTGGCGGTACCGCCTCCCGTGACGATGAAGTGGGGCGTGAGGACGATGCCGATCGCGTTGATGATGACGATTACGAGAATCGCATAAAGTGGGAACTCAGCCGAGTTTTGGCTGCCGAGGATGGTGAAGTTGTGGGCAGGTAGTTGTTCGTGCATGACGCGAAAGCCATCCGTCCAAGAATCGCCGGGACTGCCGAATTTTTCAACCACTGCATTCAGCCCGAACGGAATCAGCAGGACGGAGAGCAGAATGATGCAAATGCCTTGGACGAGGTCTGTCCAGTAAGCGGCAGCGATTCCGCCGAGTACGCCGTACAATGTGACCACTACTGCCACCAAGGGCACCAGCACGTGCTCCGTCTGCGCGCCGAAGAGTTCCGGTCCCACCAAGGGCACGGCCACCTTGCCTATAGCCGTGAAGAGCATGGCCCCGTAGGTCATGTAATAGAAGCAACCGAACACAGCGTAGGCCACGCCCATGCTCTTGGACTCGTAGCGTTCCACGAACCAGTCGCCCAAGGTGAGGCAGCGCATCCGACGGTACCACACCGCGCTAATCCAGTACACCGGGGTGACGAACAGCCAGTACATGACTCCCCACATGCCGCTCATGCCGTTGGCGAAGGTGCCGCGGGCGGTGTTCACGGGATCGGCGGAGCCCGTGCCTGCGCCAAACGCGGCGAAGGTTTGGAAGAGTTTGCCGAAACGGCGTCCCCCCATGAAGTAGTCCTCTTGTCCCTTCACTTGCTTCATGGCCCAAATACCGATGCCGGCCATGCCGGCGAAATAGATGAAGAGCACCAAATAGTCTATCGTGTCCATAGAGAGATCCCGCCAATTCGTTTCCGAAAGGGTCTCTTTGGCAATCGAAAAGCGTCGATACCTGTTTTTTACGAGTGGGTAGGTGAACAGATTATTCTTGCCGTGGACTGGTCGCCGCCGAAGAGTCGCCGCTCATTTTTTAACTTATATGGACAAAGTACGAATAGGAATTGTTGGGTTGGGTAACATCGGGCAGGTTCATGCCAAGAGCTTGCTGGATGGAAATGTCGAGCGTGGAGAATTGACGGCTGTCGCCGATGCTTTTCCCGACAAACTGAAGCAATACGAGGAACAAGGAATAAAGGTCTATGGCGATGCCGATGACTTGATCGCCTCGGGCGAGATCGACGCCCTAATGATCGCGACTCCTCATTTTCAGCACACCACACTTGGAATTAAGGCCTTGGACGCCGGACTTCACATCATGGTGGAAAAACCGATTTCCGCTCACAAGGCCGATGCCGAGAGGTTGGTTGCCAAGGCCAAGGAAAAGCCGAATCAAGTTTTCGGGGGCATGTTCCAGTTGCGGATCGAGCCGCGCTACGAAAAAATTCGAGAGCTCGTGCAGGGAGGCGAACTGGGTGATTTGATGCGCGTAGTTTGGATCATGACCGACTGGTTCCGTTCCGAGGCCTACTTTCAAAGTGGTGGCTGGCGAGCCACTTGGAAAGGGGAGGGCGGCGGCGTGTTGCTGAACCAGTGCCTCCATCAACTCGACGTCATGCAATGGATTCTCGGGATGCCGGCCAAGGTAAGCAGTCAAGTAGGCATCGGGAAGCATCACGACATCGAGGTCGAGGACGACGTCACTTGCTATTTGGAATACCCGAACGGCGCCTCGGGCGTATTCATAACCTCGACGGGAGAGACACCCGGCAGCAACCGATTTGAAATCGCGGGCACCAAGGGACGCATTCTCCTCGAGAACGACAAGCTCGTATTCACCAGAAACGCCGTTCCTTCGGACGAGTGGTCCAAGACTTCGAAAATCGGCTTTCAGCAACCTGAAACCACGATCGAGGAAATTCCCATTCCCCCTGCGAATGAACCGCACGCCGCTTTAATCTCCAACTTTGTCGAGGCCATCCTTGACGGAAAGCCCCTAGTCGCTCCCGGCGAAAGTGGCGTAGGCTCGGTGGAGCTCGCCAACGTCATGCTGTATTCGGGCTTGCTCAACCAGCCGATCGAGTTGCCCATGAACGGAGCGGACTGGGAGGCCAAGCTGAACGAACTTATTGAGAACTCGACCCACGAGAAGAAAGTGGTGGAGGTATCCAGCGAGGATTTCACCGCTTCCTTCCGCCGTTAGTTTCACATTTCCTGTAACTCAAGTAACCCTTAGATATCATGCCATTTAAATTCACGGGATTCCCCGACGAAGCCGAAAAAAGCCTCGCAGACCAAATTTCCACCCTCAAGGAAGTCGGATGGTCCGCCATCGAACTCCGCCTGATCGGCGGCAGCAACGTCTGCGACCAGACCGACGACGAGTGGAGGCAAACCCGAGATGCGCTACAGTCTGCAAGCATCGAGGTAGTCGGCTTCGGCGGCCAAATCGGCAACTGGGCTCGCCCGATCACGACTGACTTCCAAGTCGACTTGGATGAAATTCGGCGCGTGGCGCCTCGTATGCAGGAGACGGGAACAAAGTTCCTCCGGATTATGTCTTACCCGAACGATGAGAAAACCCCCTTGTCCCAAGAAGCGTGGAAAGCCGAGGTGTTTCGACGGCTCAAGGAATTGACGGCCATCGCCGAGGGAGAAGGAATCGTTCTGGCCCATGAGAATTGCAACGGCTACGGAGCCACCGCCCAAGGCTATCTCGAAATGGTCGAGGCTGTTGGTAGTTCCGCTTTGCAGCTCATCATGGATACTGGAAACAACAGCCTGCACGACAACGACGTGGAGGTCACTTGGGACTACTACGATACCTGTCGAGCCGAGGTCACTCACGTTCACGTCAAGTGCGCAAAGCCCGGGGCGGACGGTGGCGGTCACGTCACTTGTCACGTAGACGAGGATCCCGTTCAGCGTAGAATTTTCGCCGATCTCGAAGCCAACGGCTACGACGGCTGGCTTTCCATAGAACCGCACATCAAGGCCGCCATCCATGCGGGCAAGGACGTCGACGACTCGGGCGAGGCTCGCGTAGTCTGGGTGGAATTCGCCCGGCGACTTGAGAAACTCGTGGCCGAACTTTGAAGTCATGAACATAGAGACCTTTACAACCAAGGAGGAGATGGGAGCGGCCGCCGCCGCCCATGGCGTCTCCAAGCTTCGGACGGTGCTGGAAGCGAAAGGTTCCGCCTCCTTCATCGTGGCTACCGGAGCTTCCCAGTTCGAGATGTTGGACAAGTTGGCCGAGGCTGACTTGCCTTGGAACAAGCTTACGGGATTTCACCTCGACGAATACGTCGGCCTGTCCATCAATCACGAGGCTTCCTTTCGCAAATACCTTTGGGAACGCTTCGTGAGCAGGCTTCCCCTTCCGCTCGCGGCCTTCCACTTTCTGGATGGCGAAGTAGACGCCGATGCCGAGTGCCGTCGTGCGAGTGAGCTTATCGAACAAACTTCCATCGACGTAGCCTTCGTCGGCATCGGTGAAAACGGCCACCTCGCCTTCAACGATCCACCGGCCGACTTCGATACCGAACAACCTTATCTCATCGTCGACCTTGACGAGGCCTGCCGACAACAACAATTCGGAGAGGGATGGTTTCCCGATCTCGACTCCGTTCCGCGGCAAGCCATATCCATGTCCGTTCGCCGGATCATGAAAAGCGACGCCATCGTTTGCACCGTCCCCGACGAGCGCAAGGCCGAGGCCGTGAAAAACGCCACCCAAGGCCCCGTCACGCCGGGGGTGCCTGCCTCGATACTTCAGGAACATCCGGATTGCCGGCTGTTTTTGGATGCGGCGGCGGCTTCCCTGACGTGAAGCCTTTCGACCTGCAGGTAAACGGTTACGCAGGTACCGATTTCTGTTCTTCATCCCTTACGGGCGAGCAACTCCACAACGCTTGCCGCGCCTTAGTCGAAGATGGTGTGGACGGCATCCTCGTCACCCTCATTACCGACGGCATTGAAAGTCTCGCTTCCAAGCTCGCCGAGATCGTTCGGCTTCGCGAGCAGGATGAATTGGCTCGCCGAGTCATTGCCGGTTTTCACGTCGAGGGACCTTTCCTTAATCCTTCCCCGGGTTTCATCGGGGCTCACGAGCCCTTGTGCGTACGTTCGGCGAATGTGGACGACGCCCAACGTCTCCTCGATGCCGGAGCCGGACTTGTGAAGCTCTTTACCCTTGCTCCCGAGCAGGATGCCGGCTCTGCCGTCACGCATTTCCTCGCGGGGCAAGGTGTCGTCGTGTCCGCCGGGCATTGCGATCCCACCCTCAACCAAATGAAGGCCGCCATCGACAATGGGTTGAGCATGGTCACCCACTTTGGCAACGGTTGCCCCGTGGAGCTTCCTCGCCACGACAATGTTCTCCAACGATATCTTTCCCTGCGAGAGCACCTGTGGTTTTGCTTTATTCCCGATGGAGCTCACGTTGATTTCATCGCCCTGAAAAACTATTTGGACTTCGTCGGCATCGATCGCTCGATCATGACGACCGACGCCATATCCGCGGCCAAGCTCGGGCCCGGCTTGTACGAGATCTCCGGCATCTCCGTGGAGGTGGACGAGGCTGGCGTTGCTCGCCGACCCGGCTCGCCCAATCTTGCCGGTTCCACTATCACTATGCCCGGTGTTCGCCGAAACCTTTCGGAGAGCTTGGGGCTTGGCGAAGACGAGATCCCCTCCCTCGTAGACCTTAATCCTCGAGCCGC
>JACNJI010000498.1 GCA_014382645.1 Verrucomicrobiota bacterium
GGGGGAACTGCTTGGGGTCAAGGCCCTAGTTGTCGATGAAGTAGCGGACGACGGCTGCGGGGTCGGGCCTTAGCTTTTCGGCCTCTTCCGCTTTGCTCGAGGAGACGATTGCGCGCAGGTCGGGCAATCGCGCGATCGAAGCGGCGAGGGCAGCATCCTTGGTCCCGATTACTAGGCAGTAGCCTTTGGTCGCTTTTGTCGCGGTAAGGGCTTTTTTTGCGAGTGAATCGTTTTTCGGGAAGGAGGACAGGTCTGCCGGCTTAACGTGGATCGGTTCTTTTTCGCCCACTGAAAAGCAGTGGACGACACCGATGTCCGTACTCACTATAAGTTTCCCTCGAATCACCGCTAGCGAGTGAGCCTTGCCCGTGACGGGAAGAGTTTGGGCAAGGGAACCGTCACTGCGAAAGACAGCCACTTCATCCTTTCCGCCTGCGAACTTCAAGTCGCCCGCCTCAATGAATGCATGGGGATATTTTTCGGGTATCGACTTAGCCGGGATGGTCGCGGGTTTTCCTCTTCGAGCCAAGTGCCCCAAGAAGGCGCCCGCTGGGTCGCGTCCGGTGGGGGCGAATAGTTTTCCGTTTTTACGAGAGAGGTAGCCTTGCGGCGAAATGCTTAGCGATTCTCGATCCAAGATGCGCCCGTTGCGGATATCGAGAGAAAAGAGAAAGGTTCCTTGAGTGGGGAAGATACCGGCTCCGAAATATGCAGTTTGGCCGTCTACGAGAATTCCCGTCCGAATGGGGTGCTGATGGATGATTCGCTCGTTGCCGGGGATGCGACGATGTCCTAATTCAGCGGGTCGAGACTTCCACAGGAGCTTGCCGTCGGAGGCGGCAAGGCAACGAACGTAACCATCGTCCCCTCCGCAGAGGATTTGTTCGCCGGTCACGGTGGGTGCGAGGCGGATGGGAGCCTCGGCAAAGTGACTCCACAATTCTTTACCGTCGGTCAAAGAAAGGCAGCGAGCTTGGTCGTCGGCCGAGGATGACAAGTAGAGACGGTCGCCAGCCCCGACGATATGGAAGGCGCGATCAAAGATTACCCTAGGTTTCAGGTTGTACTTTTTATGCCAGAAATCCTGCTTGGCGGGAGGGGGCCATGCAGGTTTCGGCGGCATGCGGAGTCGGTGTGTCCAGCGGAGCGACAGTTCCCCTTTGATACTCGCTGCGCCTTTTCCCGACTGTTCGTTGTCATGCAGAAAAGTAGGCCAATCCTCGGTTGCGTTCGGGCTTGCGAGGGCTTCGATCGAGGGGAAGAGTTTTTTTCGCTCGTTGAACAAGTCCTCGATTTCTTTTGGTTTCAGCGAGCGATCCCATAAAGTGACTTGTTCCAGACGACCCTCGAACGGATAGTGTTCATTTTCGTCGAGGTAGGCGCCTAACGCGAAACGCCCTTTTGGCGGATATAGGATGGGCCCGTTTTGGACCTTCGATTCAGCGGCAAGCTTTCCGTCCAGATAGATGCGTTGGACTTTGCCGTCGTAGGTTCCCGTAAGGTGGTACCAGTATCCGGGTGAATAGGGCAGGACGGTTTTTAGGTAGGTGAGCGTTTTCTTACTTTCCGAGGCAATCGCGAAGTAGAATGACTCTTTTCCATATCCTAGAAGCCATCCTCGCTCGAAAGAACCGTTGTCCTGAATGGCTCCCAGAATGCCACCCCATTCGATTGGTTTGTCCACCCTCACCCAAGCGGTTACACTCATATCCTTGGCGGGGAGATTGGCCTTCTCGATGTCTTCGGAGAGGATGATCCCTCGAAACTCTTTGAAAGCTTCCAGCGCCAAAGGCTTTTCTTTTGAGAGCGAGGCGGACCCCAAAATCTTTCCCATCCACGACCCCACCGTAGGTTTAAGCGTTTTCTCCTGTAACGTCGAGGAGTCGAAACGCCATTGCCCGACTCGTTCATCGCCCGACAAGCAGACGAGGAAGAATGGTAAAAGGATCGGCAATTTCAAAGCTGGGAAAGACAAGGTGTTGATTACTCATCTTTCTTTCCCATAGGCCCGAAGTAAAGTCGATTCGGGTTTCCGTGGTCGACTTTTCCTTGCCATGGAGATGGTGGCAAGGTCTCTTGATTTCCATGCTTGCAAATTGTTTTCGTGTGGGTACCAACCTTTTTCCGGTTTGGTCGGTGCTGGTTGCCCTAATTGCCTTGTGGTGGCCTCCGGCCTTTCTCTGGTTTGGCAAAGATGCCATTACCATCGGCTTGGGTGTGATCTTACTGGGGATGGGTTTGACCCTTTCTGTAGATGATTTTCTACGAGTGTTGAAGTATCCGAAGGCGATTGGGGTCGGGGTCGTTCTTCAGTTCCTAATCATGCCCGTTCTCGGATGGGGAATCGGCTACCTTTTTGGCCTTCCCAAGGGTTTGGCGGTGGGATTGATCCTGGTGTCTTGTTGTCCGGGTGGAACGGCCTCAAACGTGGTGGTGTTTCTTGCTCGGGCGGACGTCGCTTTGTCAGTCAGCATGACGGCGATTTCCACTTTGTTGGCAGTGGTCCTAACGCCCTTGCTCACCGAGTTCTACGCGGGGCAGTACGTGCCTGTTGACGCTTGGGCGATGCTGAAGAGCATTTTCCTCGTTGTTATTTTGCCCATATCCACGGGTGTGATCCTCAATCGATTCTTTTCCAAGGCCGCCAAGCAAGTGTCCGTTTATTCACCTTTCGTGTCCGTTCTCTTTATCATTCTGATCGTGGGTTTCGTGATGGCTGCCAATAGGGATAGAATTTTAGACAATATTGGAATTTTGACCGCGGCCGTTGCTCTTTTGCACATAGGAGGTTTTTCGCTCGGTTACCTTTTTGCGAAACTTGCGGGGTTTGATGCTTCGGTTTGCCGGACGGCCTCGATTGAGGTCGGCATGCAGAATTCAGGTCTTGGATCTGCCTTGGCTATCAAGCATTTCGGGAATCTGCCAATGGCGGTTACGCCTTGTGCTTTGAGTGCCGTTACTCACTGCATATTGGGTAGTTTTTTGGCTTTTTTGTGGAATAAAAAAAAGTGAATTATTTTTGGTCAGGCACTTGACGAGAATAGTTTACCTGCGCGGAAATTTATACGTACGCACGGAGGCGTTTCGAAATTTCACGTCATCCGAGATCCCGCATGGAAGTGGACCCCCGGTATCTTCACCGATACTTTCATGCTTTCACCCACCGCACCAGTTTTTGGAAGCCTCGCCTCTGCTACGAGTCGAGCCTTGGCTGGGTTGCAGAGGTCAGTTGGTCGGGCGTTGCAGGGAGAAGGTGCGGAGAAGGTTCTCGATAGTGGAGATGGCGGTCAGCATGTTTACGCCTCTCGTTTGGGTTCCCAGGTGAAGTCAAAGCAAGCGCAGATCAATTCTCTGCAAAATGCGGTTTCTTTTTCGCATGGTCAAAGAGCAGCTCTCACTGTAGCGATGTCTGTATTTAATCGAATGGGGGAACTTGCGGTCAAAGCCACTGACCCGATACTTACTAGCTCGGACCGAAAGAATCTGGACTTGGAGTTCAATGAGTTAAGAAACTTGGCGAATGAGATGGGAAAGGAGCAGTTCAACGGTCAGGATTTGTTTCGAAGCAATGGAAGTTCGTTCTTTTCAGAAAACTTCGATACCCTTGCCTTGAACCCTTTTGTTTCTTCGATGGAGGAGATTGTAATGTCCGGCGATGGTACGGATTGGACAGCATCACCTCCCAGTCAATGGAGCATGAACAAGGCTGCCGGTCATGGTGGTGGCGGAGGTACTCCTATTCCTGAGTTTGACGGTTGGACTTTTATGGATCCCCAATCATGGCAAAATACCGCAACTGAAGTGGTAGGAGATGGAGGTCAGAGCAGAAACCTTTTCACTAAAGGTACTGGGGTAATAGCTGTTGCGGACTCTGACGAATTTGATGACGATGGTTATGCTGGAATCCAGTTCGACGCTGGTTTACGCACTCCGTCTATCGATATATCCGGAGCGGAAGCCGGACAGGTGAAGCTCAAGTTCTATTCCAGTTGGAGAAATGAGCCTCATGTCGGCAAAGTGGTCGTCTCATTTGACGGTGGTTCCCAGAGCACAATTTTGAAGAAGGACGGCTCTTCACCAAATGCTTACGATGAGAGTGTTGAGCTGTCCGTCAACAACCCCGAAGGAGCTAATTCCATGCAGGTGTCTTGGGATTACCGCGGGACCAATAACTGGTGGTGGGCTATAGATAAAGCAAGCCAAAGAGCAGATCCGTTTCGAGAGCAATATAGCCTTGGCTACCCAAGCCAGAGAATTAAACCGAAACCTTCTGCAGCGTCTATTTTTAAAACCTATTCAAGCTGCCCTTCAACCCATTCTCCCTCTTCCTTAACTTTCCCGCTCCGACCGTAGAGAATACCGATTCCATGGAATAACCCGTTCTTCCATTGTCCGAGGTAACGAGACCCATCACTGAAGGCAAATAAGCCTTGCCCATTGTAAGCACCCTTGCGGAAGTCGCCTAGGTACCGTTCTCCGTTTGCAAAAAGGTAGGCTCCTTGTCCATGCGGTAGTCCCTTGAGCATTTGGCCGGCATATCTGTCTCCGTTGTCGAAGTCTAGAAAGCCATCGGTGGAGTCGTCTTTCAAACTATCCGTTTTGTTGTCCATGGACTGAGGAAGATTAGGGCCTGTGGAATCGGGCGATACGCCGATATCTTCAAGGCTAAGGGAGCCTCTCGCGGCGACGTCGGACGAATCTTTCAGGGTCGGGATGGGATTGGTCTGTCCGGGGAATTCACTCGTCAGCGATTCGCCCGAAGGACCGATAGAGGTTTGAGTTTCCTTTCCGCTAGTCTGGAACTTGTTTGGGTTGTTCCCCGTTGTTGACTTTGGAGCAATTACGTAAGTGCCCCAGCCCTCGGCTTCGTTGTTTTTCCATGTTCCCGAGTAGCGAGACCCGTCCGCGAATACGCAAGAACCGAACCCCTGTCGTTTGCCATCGGAAAAATCCCCCTCGTAGCGTTCACCGTTTTTCTTGGATAGAGTGCCTGTTCCGTTTCGCGTGCCGTGCCGGTATTGCCCGAAGTATTTGTCGCCGTTCTTAAAAAAGTACAGGCCCCAGTGGTGATACTTGCCGTTATGGAAATAGCCTTCATATCGTTCCCCGGAAGTGAACTCATAGGTGCCGTAGCCTTCGCGTTTCCCTTCCACGTAATGGCCTCGAAATCGGTCTCCGTTTGCGTATACGAAGGAACCGAGACCATGCCGTTTCCCGTTCTTGAAGCCCCCGATGTATTTACCGCCATTTGCATAGTTTACGGAGCCGAAAGTGGGTAGCGTTTCCTCATCGATACCCGCTCGTTCCTTGGCTTCATCCAGATGAGCTAGAATCCCGTAGAGGGCTTGCTTTTGTTCCTCCGGGCTTAAGGTTGAAGTGTTTGAATCGCTGTGACCTGTTGCGTTTGCTTCGGATGTGTCGCTGGCTTTTTGAGCGTTTTCGAGAACTAACGATTTCGGTGGCGTTTCAGTTCGTCTTTCGCAACCGGCGATCATTGTGGTCATGATCATTACTGTTAACCTGCATTGCAACTCCGCTTTCATAGATTCAATATTCAGGCGCACACTGTTGCTGGTGTCAAAGCGAAGAGAAGAGTTCGTCTTACTCCTTGCCCGAGGGTGTTGTTTTGCATTAATAAGAACGAAAGATATGATTGAAGAATTTGACCAAGCCAATAACCACGGTAATGACACATGTTCTCCCATTGGTACCAAGGTTCGCATGCAACGAGCCAATGGTTTTCGCATCCTCGAGATGTACGAGGACGCGGAAGAAGAATTGTCGAAAATTTCTCCCGAGGATCGACTGGGACGGAATGTTCTCACTATGAACTTGGCCGTTCGGCAAGATGCGGAGGATTGGAGTTCCATGCTGAAAACTGCTCGTATACTTCGCCACCAATACCCGGATACTTCGGAATGGTGGATTGCCGAAGCCTATGCTTTGCGTCGCAGCGAATCTCTCGAGGCTGCTCACGAGGTTCTTCTTGATGCAGAAAAAAGACATATTCGTGACGCTTGCATTAAGTACAACCTAGCTTGTTACTCTTGCCAAAAGGGTGATGTGGAGAAGGCTCTTCGTTACCTTTTGAAAGCGGTGGAACTAGACGCTAAATACAAGAAGTTGGCTCTTGCTGACGATGACCTAACCGAGATGCGAGTGGTTCTCCTTAAGCTGGGTTTCTCTGCGGAATCTTTATCCAATGAAGACTAAAGAGAGACGAAAGGGCTTCACTTTAATGGAGTTGCTGGTGGTTGTTTTGATTATCGGAATCTTGATCGGGATTATGTTTGGGGCGACTTCCTACGTTATGGATAACCAAGCTCGGAAGAGAGCTAAGGTAGATGTTGAGCTTCTGAGAGCCTCGGTCGTCGATTACAAGGCTTGTTACGGTGATTATCCTCGTTGCCCGGAGGGAATATGCACACAGGGCGAATGCCTGTTTTTGTCCTTGGCTGGGTTTCACAATGAGAAGGGAAATTTACAGATTCCGCCGTACAAACCTACTTTGAATCCAAATTTAATTGAATACGAATTACCGGATTTTGATCCTGCCACTATTCCTAAAGCTAGCCATGGGGACAAACAGGCACTGCTCGTTTGGTTTGCCCAAGTCTTGGGAAAGGACGTCGCTTTTAGGGATCCTTGGGGTAACGAATACGTTTACGAGTTTCCTCGAGAAGACGGTAGGTCCGGTGCCCGAATCTACTCTCTCGGTCCGGACGGCGAAGAAGGTGAAGAGAGCGACGCGGACAACGTCGAGTAGATCATTCTTTTGCCTGAGACCTCAATCGGTCGCGAATCTCTCGCAGGGGTTCCATTTCGGGGCCATCGGGGTTATTCTCGATTAGGAAATCGATGTCGGTGAGTGCTTCTTGAAAGCGCGCCTCCCCGTAGTGAACCATCGCCCGCATGGCTCTTAGGTAAGTGTCTTTCGGTTCGATGGCGAGGGTGGCGTCAAGGTAGCGAATACGTGAAGCTGAGTCGCGTTCGCGTTCGGATACACTGATTAGGTTCCGTAGTATTCGCGTGATGATCGAACGTTTGCTGGCAGGTTTGAAGTCCTCCTCCGTGAGCCGCACCCCACTTAATTCCGAAGCTTCCTCGCGCGTAACGAATTTTCCGGCAAAGGCGTCTATAAGAATTTCCTTGGTCTTCACCTCGGGCTTTTTCAGGTCTTTGTCTTCTCGATACATGGCGAGAAAGTGTCCAGGTATTCCTAACCCGGTGACGGGAAGGTCGAGTCTTTCGGCTAACTCGATCAAGACGACGGAAAGCGTTATGGGCAAGCCCTCGCGGTCGTCCATGACTTCATTGAGGTAACTGTTGGACTTGTGATAGTAGTCCAGAGTACTTCCGTGAAAACCTAGCTCGTCGAACAGGTGGCGAACCAATATTTTCAATTTTTGGTCACCGGATGCCTCTTCGGGAAAGCTCTTTTTAACTTTTAGGGCGATTCGCTCAATCCGCCGGAGGTAAATTTCGGGATCGAAATCCTCGTTGTCGAGGCGCGCGATGAGCAGGGCGCAACGAAAGAGGTCTACTGACTTTTCGTCCTCGTGTTTAATAGAGGAGGCTAGTTCTTCGATGACTGCCCGCTCGCGGACTTCCTTGGCCAACATCCGAACGCGGAAGGCAGCTTTCTCAAGCGCATCAGCTTTTTGCAGTAACACTTTCGACGCGGGTTTCCCAATAGACACCAGAGATTTCAAGTCGTTGCTGCCAAGCTTTTCATCATTTTCCAAATTACGGACGATATGTTTTACGCGCTTGGCAAGCCCCTCGGGTATCTCGCTTTCGGGAAGACTTTTAGCGATGCGAAATCTTCGGAATTCTGCCCCTGGTTGGCGAAACTTGCATAGTCCGACTCGGCCCTTGGTCAAACCCTTGTCCACTAGATCAATGACAATACTGCCGTTTACCGAGCAAGCCAATTTCCCCTCTTCCCCGAGACTCACTCGGATACGGTTCCATTCGCCCGGTTTGTAGGCTTGGCTCTGAACGGTTTGGAGAATGGTCCAGTTGAAGACCGTGGGACCATCGAAACGGGTTAGGCGAAGTGAGCCGTTGGTGGGGTAGAACCCATAGTGGATTTCGCCACCGTCTCCATGGAAAACCAGTCCGGCGGCACCGCTTTCGTCCTCCAGCTTGACCTCTATTTCCATCTCATAGGGAACTGTCGGCACTTTTCCCTTGGATAGGCACAGCATTCTTCCCCCGAAACCACTGCCCATTCCCGAAGCCATGATTTTCCCTGCTCGTTGTCGCCAGTTTCCCCCAAGAATCGATTCCCATTCGTCCTCATCGAGAGCCCCTATCGTGAGCCAGTGTTTGATTGATACGGGATTGGTGTTCGCAAGCAGTTGCTTGAGCGCGTTTACGGGAACGCCGAATCCCATGGCGCCGCCCGACTTTATGGCGAGGACGGCGATGACGTTGCCCTTTAGGTCGAGGGCGGGACTGCCACTGCTTCCGGGTTCGATGGGAATGGCCACTTGAACCATGGGTTTCCCGTCGCCGGGTTCGAGTTCTCGTAACGCGGCGACCACGCCTCGACTCACGCTGTAGGCATAACCCAGAGGATTGCCGAGAGATAGAATGCCTTGCCCGAGTTTCAGCTCGTCGGAATCGCAAAGTGCCAAGACCGGTAGGTCTTCGGCATCGATTTTCACTAGGGCCAGGTCGCGCTCCCTATCTACGGCAAGTATCGCCTGAGGTTCGTAGCTTTTTCCGTTGGCGAATCGAACGCGAAAGTCTCGATGCTCTCCAATTACGTGAAAATTAGTCGCGACCACCCCGTCACTTCTGACAACGAATCCCGTTCCTCGCCCGCCATCACGTCCTATTCTGTCCACGCTTTCAATCAACGCGATGGAGGGTTTCACTCTCGTTGCCAATTTTTCGAAGGCATCGGCCTCGCGTTTTTCGGCGTCTATGGGAAACGGTTCCGTCGCGTTAGACTCTTTGGCGAATATTGTACCCAAAGAGAGGCATGCCCAAGTAAAGGTCAGGAATCCAACCAAACTCAGGCAACGAAAAGTCTCGAATGGTCTTAGCATATCGCAACTATTTCCCCTTGAGGGCTGGAGTCAAGCTCCCGTAACTGGTTTCTACCGATTGTTCCTTGGATTACACCATATTCGCCATCATTCTCGTTGCATCCGGAGTGGTTTCTCTCAAGGTGAGATTCATGAAGAAAACCTATCGTTATTCTCGTAGGCAATTCCTCGGGGCTTCCGCCTCCACGGCATTCGCCTTTCAGTTTGTCCCCTCTCATGTTTGGGGTGCGAATGACAGGGTGAACGTAGCCGGCATTGGCGCCGGTGGCAAAGGCGCGAGCGATGTTTCGGGTTCCGCCGGCCATGGGGCCAACATCGTCGCACTTTGCGATACGGACGATAATCGGGCTGCCGGGACTTATAAGAAATTCCCCAAGGCCAAGCGTTACAAGGATTTCAGGGTAATGCTGGAAAAGCAGAAGGACATCGATGCCGTCACCGTCAGTACGCCCGACCACGTTCATGCTTTGGCAGCCATGGCCGCTATGAAACTAGGCAAGCACGTGTACTGTCAGAAACCTCTCACTCATTCCATTTATGAAGCCCGTATGCTGACGGAGGCTGCCGCCGAGGGCAAACTTATCACTCAGATGGGCAACCAAGCTCACGCGGGTGAGCCTATCCGTCGCGCAGTGGAACTTGTTCGGGCCGGTATCATCGGCAAGGTGAGTGAGGCTCATGTTTGGACCAATCGGCCGATATGGCCGCAAGGGATGAGCAACAGACCCGCCAAGCAGGACTTGCCCGCGGGTCTCGACTGGGACCTTTGGCTCGGGCCTGCTCCTGAACGTGAATACAATTCCGCCTATCTGCCCTTCAAGTGGCGCGGTTGGTGGGACTTTGGCACGGGTGCCCTTGGCGATATGGCCTGTCACATCATGGACATGGCGTACTGGTCCTTGGATCTCAAGTATCCTGACTCAGTAGAGGCGAAGCAAGGCGGCAACACCAAGGAATCTGCTCCCAACTGGTCTACTATAACTTATCAATTTCCAAAACGAGGTGACAACCCACCCGTAAAGCTCGTCTGGTATGATGGTCGCAAAAACAAACAGGCCAACCTACCCGATGCAGATGTGACCGAGGGTGTAAACCTTAAGGGATACGGTTCTCTTCTTGTTGGCGATAAGGGCAAGCTTTACTTCAATCGTGGTCGTACCAAATTCCTGGTCACAGGACGCGATGGGGATGAAGTCGCCCAAATTGAGAATGATACTTCCAAAACCGTACCCCGTACTAAGGACGAGGATTACGAATGGCTGGCGGGCATCAAGGGCGGTCCTACGCCGCTCTCCCATTTTGCCCATTCGGGACCTTTTACCGAGACGGTGCTCCTTGGCAATCTCGCTGTTCGCACGGGAAAGAAAATCGATTGGGACGGGCCCGCCATGAAGCCCAGCGTAGCCGAAGCCGAGCAGTACGTCCGCCGTGAATACCGTAAAGGCTGGAGCCTGTAAGGACCGTCGTACTTCGGTTGATTAACCGTTCGGGTGAATCTGACGGTGAAAAGGCTCCCCTCGCTCCTAGCTTTGCTTTTGAGTATCGGCGGTATGTCTTTACATGCCTATGAACCGGATAAGAAGTTTCGTAGACCTGTCGCTCTTGCCTTGACGGAAAACGGAATGCTTGCCGTCGGCAACCGCGATTCCGGATCCGTTTCCCTAATCAATCTTTCCCAACGCGAAGTAATTTTCGAAAGAGAGGTCGGGCTTGGGGTGAGCGATCTAAGGGCTATCCCGGGAGGACCGTACTTGGTTGCTACGGATGAGGAAGCGAGCGAACTCATCTTGCTCGAAACCAAAGGCAGCGCAGGTCAACTCATCGTCCGTCGGCGAGTTCCTGCTCCACATTCACCGGTTGGCGTCGAGGTGGCAAAGTCGGGGGCTTTTATGACCGTGACGTCTCTGTGGTCTCGACGGGTGAGCCTCTTCCGCTTTGATCCGGATCGTCGACCCCTGCGGCGGGAGCGTGTTGCCGATCTACCTTTTCCTCCTCGTCTGCAGTGGATGGACGACGCGGGGGAAAGATTGGTCGTTTGCGACGCTTTCGCCGACAAAGTCGCCATACTGAGTCTGCCGGATTTACGCTTGCTCGGTACTCGCAGGTTACCCGGTCATAACGTCGGAGGAATATCCAAAGGGCCAAAGGGGGAACAGCTTTTGTTTTCTCATCAAATCCTTAATCCTTTCGCCCCCACCTTGAAGCCTCGCGTGTTTTGGGGAACCGTCATGAAAAACGGTCTAACGGGCGTGAAATTCGATGAACTGTTTGATGGCTCGCGTAAAAGGGAAAGTCCTTTCTTCCGCCGTACTTTTTATCCCGTTGGCACTAACGGAAAGGGCGCGGGTGAACCCGGCACAATTCTATTTACTAAAGCCGGCGTTATCATTCTCGCGATTCGCGGCAACGGCGAAATCGGGATAGGAACATCGCTGGACGCAGCTTGGACCCGATTTCCAGTTGGCAGTCGAATGACGTCGGGGGTTCTCAGTCTCGATGAAAAACTTGCTTATTTTGCCGATCC